>CALXEM010000056.1 GCA_944387335.1 uncultured Clostridia bacterium
GCGGGAAAGACGGTAGTTTTGCAGTAAATAAGCCTGAAAACGAGTTTTCAAAAAATTTTTATGTAAACTTTTAAAAAAAATTATGTAAACTATTGCAATCGAAAAAAAGATGTGATAATATAATATCTGCCACGTAAAGAACGTGTGTAAAAGCTTGATATTCTTTATCATAAAAGCCCTGCTTTGCGGCTGAGTTTTTACAAACTGCAAACAGGTCATACGAAATTTTGAAAGAGGTGAAAGTCGTGAAACAGGGTATTCATCCAAACTATGTTGAGACAACAATCACATGTGCATGTGGTGAGGTTATCAAAACTCGTTCCACAAAAGAGAACATCCGCGTTGAAATTTGCTCTAAATGCCATCCTTTCTTTACAGGTAAGCAGAAGCTCGTTGACGCAGGCGGCCGTGTAGACAGATTTAAAAAGCGTTTCGGTATGGGCAAATAAGCTTATCTTAAGCGGTAAGATTGTCGTTATTACGGTGAAAGAGGCGGTACGTATTCGTGCCGCCTTTCTTGTTTTGTTAAAATATCATATCAAAATCTTCCGAAAGGAATGATGATAAAATGAAAGAGTACAGAACTGTCTTTTCTGCGGGAGAAGATGAATTTGTCGAGAAAAAGAGCCGCTTTATAGGCTATGCCGTACCTGTTTCAACCGAAGAGGAGGCACAGGCTTTTATTGCTCAGAAAAAGTCCGAAAACTGGGACGCCACCCACAACGTGTGGGCATATATTCTGCGTGACGGACAGATAAAGCGTTACAGCGACGACGGAGAGCCGCAGGGAACAGCGGGTATACCTGTTTTGGACGTGCTTCAAAAAGAAGAGCTTGTCGATGTGGCGGTAGTTGTAACGAGATATTTCGGCGGAATACTTTTAGGCGGCGGAGGACTTGTCAGAGCGTATTCTCATTCGGCTAAAATTGCAGTGGATGCCGCAAAAATAAAGGTGATGAGTCCGTGCACCGTTATGGAGATGGAAATGGAATACTCCATGTACGGCAAAATAACTTATATTTTACCGAAATACAACACGGTAACGCTTGACTCTGACTTTGGCGTAGCGGTAAAAATGCGTATAATGATGAAAAGTGAATATAAACAGGCTTTTAAAAAGGAACTTGAAGAAATTACATTCGGTAAGGTTTTTCCGTATGAAATTGAGGAAAAATACGATTATATAAAAGAAAAATAAAAAATTTTTAAAAATAAAAAAGGTGTTTTTGTATTTTTGGCGTATATTATTTATGACAGAATAATTTTTCGGCAGGTGATGTGCCGTGTCTTACAATATACATACACAAACCCCAAGAGAAAAGCTAGAGCAGTTTGAGGAGATGTATCTCTCAAAAAAGGCGGCTTTGAGCAAAAATTCCAAGGGGCGGGAGCGCGAAGAAAAAAAGTGCGATTACAGAACGGACTTTCAGCGCGACAGGGACAGAATTACTCACAGCAAGTCATTTCGTCGCCTTATGCACAAAACACAGGTGTTCTTTGCGCCCATAAGCGAGCACTACCGCACAAGGCTGACACACACGCTGGAGGTCTCGCAGATAGCCAGAACCATCTCAAAGGCGTTGTTTTTAAACGAGGATTTAACCGAGGCAATAGCTTTAGGGCATGATCTCGGGCATACTCCGTTCGGGCATACAGGCGAGCACGCTTTAAACGAAATATCCAAAGACGGATTTGTGCACAGCAGACAGAGCGTAAGGGTAGTGGAATACCTTGAAAAGAATAAGGCAGGACTTAACCTTACATGGGAAGTGCGCGACGGTATTTTAAATCACGGTACAAAGGACACTCCGAGCACTGCCGAGGGTGAAGTTGTAAAACTTGCCGATAAGATAGCGTATTTGGCACATGATATAGACGACGCAATCCGTGCTGGAATTATAAGCTATGATTTGCTTCCGAAGGACGTCATCGACTGCCTAGGGCAGAACAATTCTCAGATTGCGAACACGCTTGTCAAATCGGCAATAGTGAACAGTATGAGCGACGATGTATCTGTAAAAATGGGCAACGAAGAATTTAAAGCCATGTACAAGCTCAGAAAATTTATGTTTGACGCCGTATATAACGATTCTGCCGCAAAGGAAGAGGAACAAAAAGCAAAGGCTCTTATACATTATCTTTATTGCTATTATACAGATAATCCGAACAAAATGCCTGAGGAATACATTGATACGGCGAAAAAACAGTCTGTTGACAGAGCTGTGTGCGACTACATATCTGGCATGAGCGACAGA
This sequence comes from uncultured Clostridia bacterium, assembly GCA_944387335.1. GTDB lineage: Bacteria > Bacillota > Clostridia > Oscillospirales > Ruminococcaceae > CALXEM01. The sequence goes on from CALXEM010000056.1 coordinate 2,256, forward strand.
TACTGCATAGAACTTGGCAAAGAGCTGATAATACCGAGAGTTTGGTCGGTTTAAGTTTATATATTTCAGAAAAGGAGGGGATTTAGCATGATACCTGACAGCTTTATACAGGAGCTTCGTTACAGATGTGACATAGAGCAGATTATTTCTCCATATGTCAATCTGAAGCGCAGAGGCAGAAACCTTGTCGGTATATGCCCGTTTCACTCGGAGAAAACCCCGTCCTTTACCGTTTATCCGGAGAGCCAGTCGTATTTTTGTTTCGGCTGTTCCGCCGGAGGAGACGCGATAACATTTATAAGAAATATTGAAAATCTGGAATATGTTGAGGCGGTCAAGTTTTTGGCTGAACGTGTCGGAATGACTGTTCCGGACACTGCTGAGGACGACGCCGCATCAAAGATGAAGGTGCGTATCCTTGAAATAAACCGAGAAACTGCAAGGTTTTACCACAGCTGTCTGAAAGCACCTATGGGACAGCAGGCTTTAAAATATCTGACCGACAGAGGACTGAGTATAAAGACTATCGTACATTTTGGCTTGGGTTATGCTCCGAACGACTGGCGGCAGACTTTAAATCATTTGAAATCAAAGGGCTTTACCGAAAAGGAAATACTTGCGTCAGGGCTTGTGTTACAGGGCAGAAATGGTGGTTTATACGACCAGTTCCGAGACAGAGTTA
>CALXEM010000057.1 GCA_944387335.1 uncultured Clostridia bacterium
ACAAAGTCACAGATTTTGCCCGGTGTAGTGCCGTCTCCTGAGCAGATTTACTCTCACAAAGTCAACTCCTCACTTGATAAATTAAAAGAGGAGCTATCGCGTGCAAAGAGTGACGAATTTTTTGAAAATGAAATAGAAAAGCTTGAGAACGAGGGTTTTGACCTGAGAGATATTGCATCTGTACTGCTTAAAAAATATGTCGGTGTCAAAAAAATCAAGATTGCCGCAGTAACAACAAAGAAACTGACAGCAAACCAAAATAAAAATAAGTTTGTAAAGATTTCACTTTCAATAGGCAGAAAAAATAAAGTTACTCCTAATTTTATATTGGGCTCATTGTCTGAAAGAGCGGGAGTAAACAGCAGGGAAGTAGGAAAAATAGACATCCTCGATAAAATTTCCGTTGTTGAAATTTCCGAACAGCATAAAAACAGAGTATTAAATAAAATGAATGGCTGTAAGATACTCGGAGTTAAAATAAAGGCTGAGATATATAAAACCAAAAACAGAAATTCATCTTCAAGACAGAATAACACAGATAAGGACTTGCGCCATCCGCGTTATTCTTTATCTCACCGAAAAAATAAAGGCAAGGAAAACTCAAGACAGAGGCAGTACAAATAAATGCCGAATATTGAACTTAAATATATAATAATTTTTATTTCTGTTTTAGTTTTTATCTTAGCTTTAATAAAGATTATATTATCAGTTAAAAAAAATCTGCATAAACGTTCTGTAAAAGCAAAAACAGATGCGGCAGGACGTCAGGGTGAAGAGAATTTACTTTTAAAAGCCAATAAATTAAAGGGCTATAAACGCATTTTGACTAACCTGTATATTCCGACAAAAAACGGAACTACCGAAATAGATTTGATAGTCCTGTCTAAAAAAGGTATATTGGTTTTTGAGTGTAAAAACATGTCCGGTAATCTTTACGGTGATGATGAAAATCCGTCATGGCTTCATGTGTCATATAACAATTCATTTTCGTTTTTTAATCCGATTTTTCAAAACAGAATACATATAACTGCTTTGAAAAACGTATTAAAAATGGATAGCGAGGACTATTTTCATTCCGTAATTGTATTAAATGATTTTTGCGGTATGAAAAATCTCAAACTAAAGCAGGACACATATAAGGTAATCCGCCTAAAAAAGCTAAAGAAAACTTATCGAAAATATAAAAAGATTTTTTCAAAAGAAGATGTAGAGTATATTTACGGTCAGTTAAAACAGTATGCACATGCCAGCAAACGTATAAAACGAAATCATATTAAACAGGTTTCGTCAAAATAGAGGGAGTTTATATTGCTGATTGTAAAATGCAAAAGGCTCGGAAAGGGATGATTATATCAATGAATAAGAAATATTCTTATAAAAAGGCCATTCTTCTAGCATTCGTATTATCAGTAGTTGGAGATTTTTTGGCGTCGTTTACTATTGTATATGGTTCGGCGCTATCTGATAATATAGTGTTTAAAATAGCTTTGCAGATTTTCTGTATTATTGTGTTTGCTTCGCTTATCTATTCTATCATTTGGACAGAGGGCGAAAGAGATATAAACAGAATTGCAATAGGAAGTACCACGAAAGACCCTTGGCGCGGTGTGAAAATAGGCTGTATCATTATGATACCGTATATGCTGACATCAGTTTTCCTTGTTTTAGCCAAACTGGATATGATTAAACACGGAGATGTTATATACAGGCTTTTAAATGCCCATCTGCTTATATTAGTAAATGCTGTTTTACCGTATTTAGGTACAAATCTTGTATCCATGACAGGTATAAACATTGCATCTCAGCTTACGGGAATATCAAACATTCCACTGCAATGGTGGCAAATAGTTGTTGTTACACTCTATCACTTAATAATACCTGTAATATGCGGTACAGCATACATATGCGGATTTAAGAGAATAAACATAACTCATTTCTTTATTTATAACCAAAAATCTAAAAAGAAAAAAAACTAAAATAAAAAAGCTTCACATTATTTGTGAAGCTTTTTTGCTGTCAGAATAAAAGCATTGATATTGCTCATAGAATTTTATAAATATATAAAAGGGGAACAGGTGAGCAATATGATTTTAAATCTTCATAAAAAAAACCGAAAAATACTGGCCGCTGTTTTAGTTACGCTTTTGTCAGCAGGAATATTTAAACTTGGCGGAATTTTGATTACAGGGACGATAGACGTAATAGGAAAAAGCACTGCAACAGAAAAACAAACTGTTATAATAGATGCAGGTCATGGAGGAATTGACGGCGGAGCAGTCGGGTTTAATGATGTAATTGAAAAAAATATCAATCTTTCTATATCACAAAAGCTTAAAAGTATGTTAGAATTAAACGGGTACAATGTTGTTATGACAAGAGATGACGATGTATCCATACATGACAGTGATGCAGTTACTACAAGAGAAAAAAAGAGCAGTGACTTAAATAATAGAATGAAAATAATAAAAAAATACGAGGATGCTTATTTTGTAAGTATTCATCAAAATTATTTTGAGCAGTCGCAGTATTGGGGAACGCAGATATTTTACGGCCCTCAGAATGAAGATAGCGAAAAACTGGCGTCTATATTGCAGGACAATTTCAGAACATATTTACAGCCTGAAAATGAGCGTGAAATAAAGCAGGCGCAGGATAATATTTATCTTATCTATTACAGCAAACTTCCCACTGTATTAGTTGAATGCGGATTTATCTCAAATCCTGACGAAGCGGAAAAGTTGCAGGATGACGATTATCAGAATAAGATAGCTTTTATTATTTTCAATTCTATTTTACAATATGATATGTCACAAAAATAAAAAGGAATGAATATAAAAATGGCAATAAAGGCAAAGAATATATTTGTGTGTTCAAACTGTGGTTTTGAAAGTCCTAAATGGTATGGAAAATGCCCTGACTGCGGTGAATGGAATACATTTAGCGAAGAGATAAAACAGGTTGTTCCGAGTACAGCAAAACAAAAGCTTGACCCGTTAAAATCGGGCTCATCAGGTGCGTCTATCGAAATATCGTCAATTAATCAGATAGAAACCGAGCGGGAGCACAGATATCTTACAGGACTTTCAGAGCTTGACAGAGTGCTTGGAGGCGGAATTGTAAAGGGTTCACTTGTGCTTTTAGGTGGAGACCCCGGTATAGGTAAATCTACAATCCTTTTGCAGATATGCCAGTACCTCGGAGATGAAGCCTTAAAGATACTCTATATTTCAGCAGAGGAAAGCAAATATCAGGTTAAATTAAGGGCAAAGCGTTTGAATGTAACATCAGATAATCTATATTTAGCTTCAAATACCGATATTGAGGCGATTATAAATACAATACAGATTCAAAAGCCCGATATTGTAATAGTTGACTCTATTCAGACAGTCAGCTTTTCTGCGCTCAATTCCTCATGCGGAAGCGTATCTCAGGTAAGAGAATGTACAAATTTACTGGCGAGACTTGCTAAAAGCGAGGATATATCTATCTTTATCGTAGGTCATGTAAATAAGGACGGCGCAATAGCAGGTCCTAAGGTGTTGGAGCATATAGTTGACGCTGTACTGTACTTTGAGGGCGAGAGAAACTTATCTTACAGAATACTCAGAGCAGTAAAAAACAGATACGGTTCTACCAACGAAATAGGTGTATTTGAAATGAAGGACAATGGACTTGCACAGGTTGAAAATCCGTCTTTAATGCTGCTTGCAGGCCGTCCTAAAGGTGTTTCAGGTACATCTGTTGCGTGTGTTATGGAGGGTAGCCGTCCTATTTTAGCCGAAGTACAGGCTCTTGTGGCAAAAACTGGGTTCGGCACACCGAGAAGAAACGCCACAGGCTATGACTATAACAGAATGTCGCTTATAATAGCCGTATTGGAAAAGCGTATGGGATATTTTTTCGGAAATCTCGACGCATATATCAATGTAGTAGGCGGGTTAAGACTGGATGATCCATCGTCAGATTTGGCGATAGCTGTATCGCTTTTATCGTGTCTGACTGATACATGTATACCGGAAGATGTTGCAGTGTTTGGAGAAATCGGTTTGGCCGGAGAAATTAGAAATGTATCTCATGCGGCAGTCCGTGTAAATGAGATTATCAGATTGGGCTTTAACAAATGTATATGTCCGTATCAGGCAGCTAAAGCTTTGCCTGAACAAATGAAAAATAAAATTCAGATAATCGGTGTGCACAATATATCGGAAGCGTTTAAGGCTATAAGGTCTGACAATACATAATAGAAGTCGGGAAATATAATATGCTATTTCGCTAAATAGAAATTTAGCGAAATAGAGGTAAGCGAAAATTAGGAAAAAGGTGTTCTGGTGCTCTTATGGATATTTTAAAGTTAAATGATTGTCCTGCGTTTTTAAAGGACTTTCTGTTTTATATGGAATCTATTAAAGGTCGTTCTCAGCGAACTGTTGAAGCTTATTATATAGATTTGCGTTTATTTTTACGTTTTATAAAGTTTAAGTTTGTATATGGCTATAAATTCGACGATGATATCGAAAATATTTTGATTGACGACTTTGACGTCAGCTTGCTTAAAAAAATTACTTTATCTGACGTGTATGAGTTTTTGAACTACGTATTGTCAAACCGCAGCAACAACGCAGCTACCAGAGCCAGAAAAGTTTCAAGCCTGCGTTCGTTTTTTAAATATGCGTCTTCCAAGGCCAATTTGCTTGACAATAATCCTGTTCAGGAGCTCGAAGTTCCGACTATTAAAAAGAGTCTGCCTAAATACCTTACTTTAGATGAAAGCAAAAGATTGTTAAAAAATACACAATCAATACCGGAAATATACTCTGCTGATAACTCGGATACTGATAAAGATAACGGCGAAAAACAGCCTGCAAAGCCTTTGCCATCGTACTTTTCAGCTATTTCCGAAAGAGATTTTTGCATGATAACTCTGTTTTTAAACTGCGGTATGCGTCTTTCAGAGCTTGTTTCCATAAATTTGCAGGATTTGAATATAGTAAACGGTAAAATACACGACAATGCTCTTAAAATTCTCGGTAAAGGAAATAAAGAACGTCAGATTTACCTTAACAGCGCTTGTATAGAAGCCATTGAAAAATACCTGCCGCACAGACAGGAATTTGCAAATGCCAAAGAGCCGAACGCCATGTTTTTGTCACGCCGCGGAACACGTTTGACGCCGAGACGTGTTGAACAGATAGTTCAGGAACACCTCGACGCTTCAGGATTGAGCGGAAAGGGATATTCCGTGCACAAATTAAGGCATACTGCCGCTACCCTTTTGTATCAGTACGGAAATGTGGATATAAGAACATTGCAGGAAATTTTGGGACATTCCAATTTATCCACAACGCAGATTTACACTCATGTATCCGATACACAGATAAAAACGGCTATGGAGCGATCTCCCCTCTCGCCTGTCAAGCATAACACGGATAAATAGAATTCAGCAAAAAGAGTGTATTCACAACAGAATACGCTCTTTTTAATATATCAACTTAATGTATCAACATTTATCTGCCAAAATTATACAGTAAATATTCTTTTCACCAACACTATTTAATATGCTAATAACCTCCTTACTCACCCTAGCACCGCTATTATAGAAACTACTCACAGTACCTGATAATAACACATTGTCCATCAAAACAACTACCTTACCACTAAAATCCAACAACCTATCAACCCCAAAACAACAGTTTTCCAAAAAAGACATTATCCTTACTTCACATCCTAAAATAAACATAAATATAAAATAAATACCGTAATCTATAACGATTACGGTACTATTCTAAACAATCTACACTATTAAAATAAGGTAGCAGATTAACCTGCTACCTTACCTATTAAAAACTGTAACCTATATACAAGTCATAATCTCCATCAAAATCCGATTTTTCATAATATATCCAGTAACTTGTAAATCCATCATAAAGAATTCTATCCAACCTACCGTTAATATTCTGCTTCCTCTTATCTATATCAGCACCTTCCCATCTTCCAGAACCCATAGGGACAGGGATATCCCAAGAACCTGTATCTGGGGTAACCCCTGTTATTAAACGCAAACCCTTTTGAGCGGCAAGCTGTTTGGCATAAGCTACAAAATCATCCATGTACCAAACCTCTACCTCTGGCTCTGGTTCTGGCTCAGGCTTTGGAGCAGGCTCAGGAACTGGCTCTGGCTCTGGTTTAGGCTCAGGTGTTGGGGTAGGAGCTGGGACTGGTGTCTCAGGCTTAGAAGATGTGCTTCCCGAAGAACTGTTTCCTGAAGAACTACTACCGCCTGTACTAGGCTTACTTGCTGTACCCCCTGATGAACTACTGCTTCCACCAGTGCTTGGTTTACTTGTAGTACCTGAAGAACTGCTACCCCCTGTACTAGGCTTGCTAGTAGTACCGCTTGAAGAACTACCCCCCGTACTTGGCTTACTTACAGAACTTCCAGTACTTGGCTTACTTGATGTACTTCCTGAGGAACTTCCTGAAGTACTAGTTTTAGTACTTGACGTACTTTCTGAACTGCTTACGCCAGATGAGCTTTCAGATGAACTTATATTACTTTCTGAATCAGCTTCCGAATTACTCTCCGAAGACGAAGATGAGCTGTTAAGCATAGCGGTATTAAATGAAGATGATGTGCTTGAAGAACCGTCTTTTGCCTCGTCAGCATTTTTGCCGCAAGAACAAGCAACCGCAGCAATCGTAACAGCCAAAATAACTGATAATAACTTTTTCATACCATTTATTCCCCTTTTAAACATATTGACAACAATATCTATATAAAATTATACATATTCAATTTCCAAAATGCAACAGTAATTAACTCAAAACAAAACAATACAGGCTAAATTTGACAAAAAATAACGCTGAATCCAAAACTGATTAGATTCAGCGTTATTTTGGTGGACCCGGAGAGGATCGAACTCTTGACCTCTGCGATGCGAACGCAGCGCTCTCCCAGCTGAGCTACGGGCCCAAACAAAAAGTCCTGACGCACAAAATACATCAGGACTTGGTGCCGCTGAACAGACTTGAACTGTCACGATGTTGCCATCGAGGGATTTTAAGTCCCTTGTGTCTGCCGATTCCACCACAGCGGCATATGCTGTATATAATGTGCCAAAGCACTATATAATTATACAGCATGGAATCTGTTATGTCAATAATTTTTTATTCAATAATATACTGAAATAATATCACAGTTACCATCTCAGACGTGCTATATTGTTATCACTTGTAAAGTTCATAAAGTTGTACATAACAAGCACTTCGTCAAATGTTTCATTATCCAGCAAGTCTTTCATAGTGCGTATGGAACGAGGATCAACTACTACAACTTCATCAAAGCTGTATGTCAAATACGGTACAAAACAGTTTGCATAAGAATCTTTTATAACAAGTATTTTAGACGGAGTATCTCCCGTATTATTTTTGTTATTGTCCGACTTTATGCGTGTAATACCATTGTTTCCGTGCAGAAATGCGGCATATTTATCGCGCTCAGAAAACTTGGAATAGTCATATAAACCGTCTGCCTTTTCGGAATCTATTTCAACAGATGTTGTAGGTATATCAAAATATGTTATTGTATCCGGCTGTGCAGAAAGCTTTTTAGACTTAGAGTAGTATGTTCCGTAAAATTCAGGCTCTTCCTTTTTGAGAGGCGCAAGTTCATTCCATGAAACACCATTAAGTCCCCAGTTATCAATTAAAGCGCTGTACGCAATATGCGCTCCGTAGCTTGTCCAGTGGTGGTCAGTGCGGTAGTAAATGTTCTCATCCTTATGGCCATTTAAAACTGACAGCATATCGAAGCAGTTTACATTATCTGCGGAGATTTTAGAGTATATATCAGAGATGTATTTACTCTGATCCACATTGATAAGACCATACGGCATTTTATCGCTCAATACCTGATACGAGCTTGGGATTATGGTAAACGTTATCTTTGTATCAGATATCATTGCGAAAAATTCGTTTAAATAGTTTATATTATTCTGTGTCTGCTCTGTGTCAAATGAAGTGTATTTTTCAAACATATGACCATCTTTACCGTATACTATTCCGTTATTTTCAATTTTGCCTATGGCAGTTTCTATACGGCTTTTTGCATCTATCCAGAAATCTCTGGCAAAAAACTGGTCGTTTACATAGCTTTCATACTGAGATGTGTATGGGTTTGATTTATCAAGCAGTTTTGATATTGAAAAACTTGGTTTTTGTGATAAAATTCTGTTTTCTGTATCGGAATAGTTTCTGACCGGAGATGAAAAATCGGCAACGGTCATTACAAGAAGCAGTATTCCGAATATAAATACTATTGGATATTTTTTTATATTCTCAATAAGCTTTTTCAATTATTTTGCCTCCCTTTCATCTAAAATCAGAATCTGAAATATAAGAATGGATTATATGTTGCGTCTACCAGATATGCCACTGACATCAGAAAAATAGATGCAAGAATTATATAATCTACAATTTTTATTTTGCTTACTTTGTTGTAGATTTTTTCGATAAGAGGTGTAGACAGAATACATGCAACTATAAAAGTAATAATATAGTTTCTTAAATAGTATATCCAGTCTATTCCGCCTGTAAAGGAGAACATCGTTTTATAAAGCTCAGAGAGCTTCGACATATCGGTTACTGCAAAGAGCGCCCAGCTCAATACAAGCAGGAAAAGCACGTACACATGAGAAAATACTCTATATTTTTCAAGCTTTTTGAGTAAAAAGGCTTTTTCAATAATTAAGAAGACAAAGAAAAACAGTCCCCATAATATAAAGTTCCAGCTTGCGCCATGCCAAAAACCTGTTGCAAGCCATACTACAAATATATTGAAATAACGTCTTGGAGCTGATACTCTGTTTCCGCCGAGCGGGATATATACATACTCTTTAAACCATGAGCTCAAAGTTATATGCCATCTTCTCCAAAACTCGGTTATACTTCTCGATATATATGGGAAGTTAAAGTTTTGCGGGAAATTAAATCCTAGCATTTTACCCAAACCGACAGCCATCAATGAATATCCGCTGAAATCAAAGTAAATTTGCAGTGAAAATGCAATAACACCCATCCATGCAAGCGGAGTTGATATAGAGCCAAAATCCATTGATTCAACCTGTGTCCAAAGAGCACCGATATTGTTGGCAATAAGCACTTTTTTGCCAAGGCCGAATATAAATATCTTTATACCCTCCTGAATTTGTGCTAAATCAATTTTTCTTTCTTTAAGCTCTCTGTTTATATCTGTATATTTAACGATAGGACCTGCTATAAGCTGTGGGAAAAGCACTACAAATGCTCCGAAGTTTATTATATTATCCTCGGCCTCAACTTTACCCATGTACACGTCAAGCGTGTATGAAAGCGTCTGGAATGTGTAAAAACTTATTCCCAAAGGAAGTGTCAGGTTTAATAAATTCGGTATTGATGTACCTGCTAAAGCATTTATATTGTCGATAAAGAAGTTAGTGTATTTGAAGAAAAATAACATTCCAAGGTTAACTGTCAAAGAAAATGCAAGGGCTGAATTTCTAATCCATTTTCTGCCGTTAGAGCGCTTTATCATTTGTCCAGCAACATAGTCAGTTACAATGGATACAAGCATTATAGGGACATATCTCACCTCTCCCCAAGCATAGAAAAAGAGGCTTAGTATTAAAAGTACAAAGTTTTTTGCACGTTTTGGAGTGAGATAATATATCAAAAACGCAATAGGCATAAAGCGGAAAATAAACATTAAACTGCTGAATACCATTTTTTATAATCCTTCCGATGTCGTATAATTTAGAAAAGTACTAAAAATGCGTCTTTCCGTCTTTTCTTTAATAACACGAAAAAACAGCCGACGCATTTTTAGTAAAGTTTATATTTATCAGTTAAAGAATCCGTCGATTATACCTTTTACTTTTGCAACATCAGCGGTAAAATCAAGCTCTTCATCAGTTACATCAGGATCGTTCGGCATAACTCCGACACAGATAAAGAACACATAATTTCCAACCTGATAAATTTCAGAACTTTTTGCACGGACATATGAACCGTTTACAGGATAAAACTCAAACTGAGCCTCAAGATCAGCCTTTCTCTTTTCAAGTGATTCCTTTATATAATCC
>CALXEM010000058.1 GCA_944387335.1 uncultured Clostridia bacterium
AAATCTATGTTCCTGGCAAACTTGTCAACATAGTAGTACGTTAGTTTTTGTTTAAAACGGCGAAAATTCTAAATCACTTGACAGCGTAACAGCTGTATTATATAATAATATACGTTACACTTGTTAAAATACTCCTGCTGCGAAGCGTGAGGAGGGAAAAATCATGGCTGAAATTCGTATTAAAGATAACGAATCTTTGGATAGTGCTCTTAGAAGATTTAAGAGACAGTGTGCAAAGGCAGGCGTTCTTGCTGAGGTACGCAAAAGAGAGCATTATGAAAAGCCTTCTGTAAAACGTAAGAAGAAGTCAGAGGCAGCTCGTAAACGTAAATTCAAATAAGTTTGCATTCGAGTGCAGTATGACAATGAAAGCGAGCAGCTCTTTGCTCGCTTTTTCATTTTATTAAGGAGTTTTATGTATGAGTCTTTTTTACCCTGATATGGCTTTAAAAAGAGTTTATGACATGGACTGCGAGTTCCTTGAAAAACACGACATAAAAGCGCTTATACTCGATGTAGACAACACACTTACGACTCACAACAATCCTCTGCCGGACGAGCTTGTTTTAAAATGGCTTGATATGTGCCGCCAAAATGGCATAAAGCTCATTATTCTTTCTAATAATACATACAAAAGGGTAAAACCCTTTGCCGACAGTTTGGGGCTGGACTTTGTCTCAGACGCGCTCAAGCCTAAAAGGACAGGCTATGAGAGAGCAGTGCAAAAGCTTGACACCGCAAAAGAAAATATAGCGGTGGTGGGTGATCAGCTTTTGACTGATATTATGGGCGGCAACCGCTGTGGATTAAAAACCATACTTGTAGAGCCGTTTGACTTAAAAGAAAATGTATTTATACTTTTAAAAAGACAGATAGAAAAGCTTATCATGTTGTCGTATAAAAAGAGGAGGGGATAAGTTATGTCAGCAAAAATTCTTGTTATCCACGGACCAAACCTCAATTTGACAGGCTTAAGAGAACCGGGAATATACGGTAAAGACACAATAGAGAGCATAAACCATGAGATAACCGCCTATGCTAAGGAGAACGGATTTGACTGCGAGATATTTCAGTCAAATTATGAGGGCGCTATAATAGACAAAATCCATGAAGCTATTGATAACTTTAAAGGCATTGTAATAAACGCCGGAGCATATACGCATTACAGCTATGCTATAAGGGATGCAATTGCTGCTGTAAGACTGCCGTGTGTAGAGGTACATATGTCAAATATACACGCGAGAGAAGAGTTCAGACACACGTCTGTAATAGCTCCTGTATGTGCCGGACAGATTGCGGGATTTGGCAAAAACAGCTATAAACTTGCAATAAATGCCTTAAAAAATATAATTTAACCGTTAGTTTAAAAAAATTAGCTTGCAAAAACAGGCAATATAAGATAAACTTAATATGATATGAACTGTGGCGTAAAGTGCAGTTTAAAGTGTTTTAATTACACATTCTATTTTAAGAATAAATTTTGGAGGTAATTTATGATATCTGCTGGTGATTTCAGAAACGGTGTAACATTTGATATTGACGGTAACGTGTTCCAGATTGTTGAGTTTCAGCACGTTAAACCTGGTAAGGGTGCGGCTTTCGTTCGTACAAAAATAAGAAACGTTATAACTGGTGCTGTTGTTGAAAAAACTTTCAGCCCAACTGAAAAATTCCCAACAGCTTATGTTGAGAGAAAAGATATGCAGTACCTTTACAACGATGGTGACCTGTACTACTTCATGGACAACGAGAGCTTTGAGACAGTGCCGATAGGTGCGGACAAGCTCGGTGACAACTTCAAGTTTGTAAAAGAGAACACAGACGTTAAAATCCTTTCATATAAGGGCAGCGTTTTTGGTGTAGAGCCTCCGAATTTTGTTGAGCTCGTTGTTACAAAGACAGACCCGGGCTTCAAAGGTGATACAGCTACAAACGCAACAAAACCTGCAACACTTGAGACAGGTGCTGAGATTAAAGTTCCTCTCTTTATCGACGAGGGTACACTTGTACGTATCGATACAAGAACTGGCGAGTACATGGAGCGTGCATAAGCTTAATTCGCTTATGATATAAATTTATTTAACGATTTATCAAAATGCAGAGGAGGATTACTACAATGACAGTTACAGAGAGAGTAGCGTATATCAGAGGACTTATTGAGGGACTCGGTATTGATGATTCTTCAAAAGAGGGCAGAGTTATTAAAGCTATGGTAGAGGTTCTGGACGATCTGGCAGTATCTGTTGAGGATATTGACGAGACAATAGAGGATCTTTCTGAGCAGATAGATGCTGTTGACGAGGATTTGTCAACTTTGGAAGAGGACTTTTATTCCGACGACGAGGATGAAGAGGAAGACGAAGATTTTGACGAAGAGGAGCTCTATGAGGTAGTATGTCCTAGCTGCGGTGAGACTATCTGCATTGATGAGGATATGCTTGACAGAGGCGAGATGACATGCCCTAACTGCAATGAGCTTTTGGAGTTTGATCTCGACCTTGACGGCTGTGAGTGTGGATGCGAAGATGACGATTGCTGCTGCGACGACGACTGCGGCTGTGATTGCGATAAATAATCGCTGATAAATACTACAGCTAAAAAATTAGAACAAAAAACCGTGAAATACACTTTTGTATTTCACGGTTTTTTAGTTTTATATATTTAATTAAAGCTCTATTTCAAGTCCGATAGGGCAGTGGTCGCTTCCGAATATATCTGAGTATATAGGGGCGGCTTTTACTTTATCCTTTATTCTGTCCGACACAACAAAATAGTCAATACGCCAGCCTGCGTTGTTTACCCTTGCATTGTACATATAGCTCCACCATGTGTATATGCCTGTAGCGTCCGGGTTTAAAAATCTGAATGTATCGGTAAAGCCGCTGTCTAAAAGCTGCGTAAATTTTCCGCGTTCCTCGTCGGAAAAACCTGCGTTCTGACGGTTGTTTTTCGGATTTTTGAGGTCTATCTCTTTATGTGCTACATTTAAGTCGCCGCAGAGTATGACAGGCTTTTTCTCGTCGAGCTTTTTAAGGTATTCTCTGAAATCGTCTTCCCACGCCATACGATAACCTATCCTTGCAAGACCTCTCTGTGAGTTCGGAGTATAGCAGTTTACAAGATAAAATTTATCGAACTCAAGCGTTATTACGCGTCCCTCGTGGTCGTGCTCATCTATACCTATACCGTATGTTACATTTAAAGGAGTTATTTTTGAAAATACAGCCGTTCCGGAATATCCTTTCTTTTCGGCAGAGTTCCAGTACTGCTCATAGCCGTCAAATTCAAATGCTCCCTGAGCGTTTGACATCTTTGTCTCCTGCACGGAAAAAATATCTGCGTCTATGTTCTGAAAAAATATGTGAAAGCCCTTGTTCATACACGCCCTTATTCCGTTTACATTCCACGATACAAGCTTGATAGACATATGTTAATTTCCTTTCAAATTAAAGTTTTCTGCGTATTTTTTTAATATTACCGATGTTTTATACTCGAGCTCAGGCAAATCGTTGAGGGAAAAATATTTAAGTGCCAAGCTCTCGTCTGAGCATCTTAATTCACCGGATACATTTTCGGCGGAGTATAGGACGGTTATTCCGTATATCTCGTCGCCGTTTGGGTATTTAAAGTGAAAATCCTCTCCCGAAAAGACGTATAACAGCTTTAGTCCCGATATGCTAAGTCCAGTCTCTTCAAAAATTTCACGTACGGCGGTGTCCTCAAGCGTTTCTCCGAGCTCGACAGCGCCTGACGGAATGCCCCATGTTTTGGTATCGCTTCTTAAATGAAGCAGTATTTTTTCGTCCTTGTCCTTTATTACAACGGCAGCACCTGCCCATAAAAGCGGCGCGTGTCCCACCGTTTTGCGGAGTTCTTTTAAATAGTCCACTCAAAGCACTTCCTCTGTGAAAAACATACATTAAAAGTATATATTTTGCCAAACAAAAAGTCAAATAGTGTGTGTGATGTTTTGAGCATATTTTGAAGCGGGTACGCCGAAACGGCGTTTAAACATTCTTGAAAAATTAACTGTATCCCTGTACCCGCAGCTTATTGCGGCTTCTGACGGAGAATAGCCGTATACTGATATTAACTCCGCCGCCTTTGAAAGACGCAGGTCAACGAGATATTTCTGCGGAGATACACCCATATGC
>CALXEM010000059.1 GCA_944387335.1 uncultured Clostridia bacterium
TTAACACGTCTTTTGGCGTTTTTTATAAGCATGTCCTCAAAGGAGCGTCTGTTAAGTCCTTTAAGGGCGATTTCTCCGTTTTTTATAAGTATTATCTCTTTCATCTGTATTCTTTCCTTTTTCTATATAAAAATTTATCTATCTGGTGTGTACCAGTGTCTTAACGCCCTCTTTGACAGCGTCTGTCAAGGCTTTTACATCTTCTAAGCAGTTATGCCCGCAAAAGCTTATTCTCAGTGCCGAGTCTATGAGCTCAGGCTTTAAACCCATCGCTTCGAGCACATGACTCTTTTTACCCTTTGAACAGGCTGAGCCGCTTGAAACATATATTCCTTTAGATTCAAGGAAGTGAAGCATTGTCTCCGAACGTACAGCCGGCACGGATATATTGACTATATACGGGGAAGTGGTCTCGGGATTTGAGTTTACTACGATGTCGTCACAGCCTTCACACAGCTTTAAAAGCTCGGAGCGCAGTAACTGCACATGTGTTTCGTTTTTCTTCATGTCGCGCATAATTTCACTGCAAGCTGTGCCGAAGCCGACGATAAGCTCGCATGCCTCTGTTCCCGGACGTATCTTTTTCTGCTGTTCTCCGCCGTATAAAAGGGGAGTTATACGCACGCCCTTTCTGACATACAGTGCGCCTATTCCCTTAGGACCGTGTATCTTGTGAGCGGTAACTGTTATAAAGTCGACTTTTAATTTTTCTGCGTTTACAGGTATCTTTCCGAACGCCTGCACAGCGTCGGTGTGTACAAGAGTTTTGGGATTTTTGCGCTTTACAGCGGCGGCAATTTTGGCTATCGGCAAAACTGTGCCAATCTCGTTGTTTATCAGCATAGCCGATACAAGCACTGTGTTGTCGTCAACGGCATTTACAATGTCGTCTGGATTTATACAGCCGTTTTTATCAGGCTTAATAAATACAACGTCGTATCCCTGCCTTTGAAGCTCTAATGCGCTTTCATATACGGAGGAGTGCTCAAAAGCCGTTGTAATTATTCTGTTACCCAAACGTCTGTATGTTTTGGGTACGCCGAACATGACTGTGTTGTTTGCCTCAGTGCCTCCGGATGTAAAAAATATCTCGTCAGCTCTCGCACCAAGCGCAGAGGCTATCTGCTTTTGTGCGGCAGTCAGTTTAAGCTGAGCTTCAAGTCCTTTTTTGTGGAGTGAGGACGGATTTCCGTAACATTCTCTCATCATAAACAGCACATCCTCTGCGGCGGCTTTGCTCACCGAAGTGGTGGCGCTGTTGTCAAGATAAATCTCCAATTTGCTTCCCCCGTAAAATAAATTTATTACATTAAGTTAAAAATAGCTATACATTTTAATTATAGAACATTCTCATTAAATATTCAAATGAAAAAGCCTGTTCAAAGCTATATATTGAGGCATAAAGCTAAAAAAATTAAAAATTTATTTTTAAAAGTAAAAAATGTGCATAAAGTGAAGATTTTACATCAAACTAAGATTAAATTTAAAAAAGACATTGAGAAAGGAAAACGACATATGACTAACTCAATTTCCAGACGTACTGTTGTACGTATAGTGAGCTTTGTATTGGCGGCAATGTCTGTAATGGCAGGTATTGCAATATATCAGTACACACAGGCACAGAGATATTACGCAACCATTGAATACAGCTATCAGCGAGCGCTGTCAGACTTAAACGATTCACTCGCGTCAATATCGACAGAGCTTGAAAAGGGCGTTTATTCCGCCACAGCACAGCAGATGTCGCACCTCTCCGCAAATCTGTGGAAAAATGCCTCTGTGGCAAAGACATCGCTGAGCAGTCTGCCGGTAACAGACCTCAACATGAGTGCGACATATAAATTTCTCTCTCAGGTGGGCGAGTATGCAATGTCTCTGAGCAAAAAGATGGCGTCAGGACAAGAGCTCACCGCCGAGGAGCAGGAATCACTCGTAAAACTGCGCGACTATTCCGAGGGACTCAGCGAGAGCATGGCGACAATTACACAGGATATGTATAACTCACAGATGGATATACATGAGCTTGCCAATCTTGCCAAAACGCTCGACAACCAAAACAGCGACGATATACCGTGGGTTATATCCGGTTTTCAGAAGATGGAGGACTCTTTTGAGGGTTATCCTACACTCATATATGACGGACCTTTTTCCGACCATATAATGCAGAAGGAATCACAGCTTTTAAAGACAATGGACAAAGTTGACAGAAATACAGCGGCACAGACCGCCGCAAAACTGCTCGGATGTGATGTTGACAAGTTAAAGGACGAGAGCGATGAAAACTCCAATATTCCGTCTTACAGCTTTGAGTATGACGGAGGAGTAATCTCCATAACACAAAACGGCGGTATGGTGTCGTATATACTGCGCTCAAGGGAGATTACCGAAACTAAAGTAAAGGCAGAGGAAGCAGTAAAAGCCGCTCAGAAATATCTGAACGATTTGGGATTTACCTCAATGAAGGAGAGCTATTACGAGACCTCCAACGGAATATGCACCGTAAACTTTGCATATGAGCAGGACGGTGTTATAGTATATCCTGACCTTATAAAAGTAAGCGTTGCGCTCGATAACTGCGATATACTCTCGATGGATGCACGCGGATATATAATGAGCCATACAACAAGGAATGTAGGCACAAAGATAAGTCAGGAAGAGGCTTCAAAATCTGTGAGCAATCTTTTGACAATAGAGTCCTGCTATAAGGCAATCATACCGACAGACGGCGAGAATGAAGTGCTGTGCTATGAGTTCAGAACAAAGGGCTCAAACGATGAGGACGTATTTGTATATGTAAACGCACAGACAGGTGCAGAGGAAGAAATTTTAATGATATTAAAAGGCGAGGACGGAATTCTCGTAAAATAAAGTAAAAAAGCTCACTGCAATGAAAAAGCAGTGAGCTTTTTTGTTGTATCTGAAAAAGTTATTTTCCGATTAGCTTGTCAAAGTGTGCCTTTGTTTCGGGCTTTACATATTTTGTGGACATATCCACCACATTCAAAAGAGTGCCTCCGTTTAAGAAGCTATCAAGGTTTTTAAAGCATATTGAAGCCACGCGCTCGAATGTCTCGTACAGCTGATAGCCTCCCGAAACGTGCGGAGTAATCAGTACATTCGGAATATCCCAAAGGCGGTCGTTTTCTCCGAGCGGTTCAGGGTCTGTTACATCAAGTCCCGCGCCCAAAAGATGCCCGTTTTCCATTACGTCGCACAAAGCGGGTATGTCTATCGCGTCGCCTCTGCCCACATTTATGATTATCGCGTCGCTTTTCATGAGCTTTAATCTTTCACGGTCTATTATGTGGTGTGTAAGCGCTGTTCTAGGAAGCGAAAGCGCAACTATATCGGCTCTTGGTAAAAGTGTATCCAGCTTGTCGGTGGTGTACATCTCGTCAATAAATGGTGCGCCCTTGCATGATGAGCGGCGAACGCCTATTGTGTATCCGCCGAGTGCCTTTATGCGCTTTGCGTACTCCTCGCCGATGTCACCGAGCCCTATTATGAGCGCCGTACTGCCTGCAATGCCCTTTGTTGCGCCCATGTTCTGCCACACGTGGTGGCGCTGGTTGTCCTGATACTTATTTAAGTTTTTCATAAGCTGTAATGTGACAGCAAGCATGTGCTCACTCATTGCAAGGCCGTAAGCTCCCGTACAGTTTGTGAGTATTGTATCTTTGTTTAATCGTCCGTCTGTAAAGCCGTCCGTGCCTGCGCTTGCAAGCTGTATGAGCTTTGCGTTTTGAAAGTGCTGTGCTCTTGCTGACGGAGGATTGCCGATGATTATATCCGCCTTTGAGAGCATTTCGTCCGATACGCTTTCTATGGAGGAATATACTATCTCGTGTCCGATAGCTAATTTTTCAAGCTCTTTTTTGTGGTGCTCACGCGCGGGGATAAGTACCAGTATGTTCATGTTGAATGCCCCTTTCGTAAATTTTTGCAGTACAATTTTAAGTTTTCAACTTTTTAGAGAGGAAATGTTTAAAACTTGAGCTTTTAAAACAAGTAAAAACAATTATACAGCGACTTATTTAATACAAGTATATCATATAACTGCAATTAAAAAACATTGCAAAAGCTATAATACTATTTTTGCTAATTTGTCTAAATTGGAAAAGTCAATAACAGTTTCATTTCTGTTAGACATATTTTTTAATTTGAATTTTTGGGCTGTTATTTCATCCTCTCCTAAAATAATGACATAAGGAATTTTCTCTTTATTGGCATAATCTAAACTTTTTTTCAATTTGCGCTTTTGCATTTCAATATCAACATTTAATCCTATTTCTCTTAAATCATTTGCCAATTTCAGACTTTGAATTTCTGAGTTCATTGGAATGATATATATGTCTGTATTAGAAATATCGTTTGCTTTGGTATTTTTTAAAATTTCGTAGATTGATGATAATCCAAAGCTAATTCCCACAGCGGGGTACGCATTTCCATCGCCTATAAAATCAGTAATCATTTTATCATATCTTCCACCGGCGCCTATACTGCTTGTAACTCTTTTTTGTTTATCAAAGACTTCAAAAACATTTCCCGTGTAATAATTTTGACCTCGGGCAAGCGACGGGGCAAAGATGCAAATTTTGTTTAAATCTAATTCAACTAAATACTTTTCCAGATAGTTTAGTTCTTCTAATCCGCTTATTATTTTCTTATTAGTTGTATTTTTAAATTTAGTGTTTAGTTGCTGCAATGATAATTTAAAATTACTTTTTAAATCTTCAACTTGTATGTCAGACAATCCTAATTGCTCTAACGAGTCTCTAAAATCGCTCTCTGTAATTTTCTCTAATTTATCAATAACAGTAGTTACAGATGAAACGGATTCTTCATTTACTCCGCATTCTAAAATTATTCCGGTCATCAAATTTCTACTATTATATTTAATTACGATATCTATTCCCAATTTATTAAAAGCCTTATTAAACAATGTCATCATTTCTGCTTCAATCATTTGTCCTGATAAACCGACAACATCTACATCACATTGTATAAATTCTCTGTCTCGCCCTGGTTTTACAGGACCGTCTCTAAATGATTTTGCAATTTCATATTTTTTAAATGGAAATGTTATGTTGTTTTTATTCAAAGCAATAAATTTTGCGAAAGGGACAGTCAAATCATATCTAAGGCCTAATTTTCGTTTTCCTTGGTCGCTTAGCTTATAAATTTCATTTAAAAGGTCATTGCCCTCGTCATACTTGTCACTTAAAATGTCATAATAGGACAATATAGGTGTTTCTATCGGGTTATATCCGTACTGTTCAAATATTCCCCTTAATGTATCATTTATATAATTTCTGAGTCTCTGTTCTTTGGGCAAAAAATTATAACTGCCTTTTACATTTTTTATTATCATAATAGTCATTCCTTTAAACAATATTTTTAGATATAAAAAAAGCTATACAAGTTAGTACTTGTATAGCTTAGTAATCTATTTACACGCTAGATACAAGCACCACAAAAAGCACTTGTACCTACAACATCTTTAATGTCATATTAACAAGTGCAGACTATTATGATGATGGTTAAATATTATTGCTTTTATAAACATAATAATCCTCTCCTTTTAAAATATAGGCCGATTATAGCACATTTGTATTAACGTGTCAAAACCTATTTTACATCAGCAGTGCGGAGAATATAACCGTTACAAATCCGCATACACCGATTGCTATTGAGCTCATTGCGCCATGAGCTTCGCTTATCTCAATCGCCTTTGATGTGCCGAGTGCATGACTGCATGCACCTATTGCTATACCTGCTTCAACAGGGGACTTGCTTCTAAACAGCTTTAGTAAAAACGGGGCTGACACTGCGCCTATTATACCTGTGACAACTACTGCCGCTACTGTTACGGAGGCAATGCCGCCTGCCGATTCCGATATACCCATAGCGATAGGGGCGGTGACTGATTTCGGTATAAGCGAAGCTGTTATTGCCTCATCTAGCTTAAACAACTTACACATAAACACTACCGAGCCTATCGAGGCAACAGAGCCGACAGTACAGCCGACAAGCACAGGTATTAAGTTTTTCTTTAATATGTCAATGCTTTTGTAGATGGAGATAGCCAGAGCGGCGGTGGCAGGCGTTAAAAACAGAGATATTACAGATGCGCCGTTGTTGAAGTCCACATACGGTATTTTAAAGATATACAGTATTCCCAGACAGAGTATATTGGCTATGACTATCGGATTAAATATAGGGAAATTTGTCTTTTTTGATATATAAAAGCCCATCTCGTAAGTTGTAAGGCATAAGATGAGTCCGAAAAGAGGTGTGTTTGTAATATTCAATGTTTTATCTCCTGTCTTCAGATTTTTTAGAAAAAGAATTTTTTGAGAGCTTGTCCATTATATATGAGGTTGCTCTGACAGTTAAAAACGTAACTGCAAAAGTTATAAATGTACTGATAATACATACAGCCAAAAACGGTATTACAATCGGCTTTAAAACAGGTATATATTCAATTATGGATACACCTGCGGGTATAAAGAAAAGCGCCATGTTTTTAGTGAGAAAATTGCCTATATCCTCAATGTGATGTGTCTTTAAAAGTCCCGATAAAAGCAGTATCAAAAGAAGTATCATGCTTATTACGCCTGACGGAAACGGTATGGGAATTATCTGAGAGAGTAACTCTCCTGCAAAGCATATTACGAGTATAATGCTTGTTTGAATAAAAAGTCTTGCTTTCAAAATAGAATGCTCCTTTGCTGTTTTTCCGTTAAATATTATATAACATACGGCATAAAAACGAAATGTTATAGATTTATGAAATTTACTCCTAATCCTCTTGTGTAAATGTTCAATTTTTTATTTAATTAACTGTCAGGTTTTATTTTCAAATAAAATTGTCAAAAGGTTTAACGTGTGATAAAGTATTTAGAAAGGCTTATTAAATTGTTTGGGGAGCGGGTATTGTGCGAGTGAGCAAAAGTTTTTGCTTTGTGTAAAAACAATTTGAGTTTAAACAAATCGTATAATACAACTTGTAGTTTATGCGCTGTTTTTATTATTAAAAATGAAGGGGAGTATATTCGTGTCGGAAAAGAATTCATTTTACAAAAGCTTTTTTAAACTAACATTAATGCTTGCAATGCAGAATATTATAACTTTTTCCGTAAATCTTGCCGACAATATAATGCTCGGAGCATACAGCGAAAGCGCGCTTTCAGGCTCGGCAATAGTAAATCAGATACAGTTTTTGCTTCAGATGATAGTAATGGGCATAGGCGAGGGAATAATAGTTTTGTCTTCGCAGTACTGGGGCAAAAAAGATACCGAGAACATTAAAAAAATCTCAAACATAGGCATGCGCATAGCCGTTGTATCTGGATTTATTTTGTTTTTAATAGTTTTTATTTTCCCGCAGAATGTTCTGTCCCTTTTGACGGACAAGCAGTCGGTTATAGATGAGGGTGTAAAATATCTTGCTATAATATGTTTTACATATCCTTTATTCTCTGTAACAAATATTCTTTTATCCACATTGAGAAGCGTGGAGACAGTACGTATAGGATTTTTTGTATCTCTGTCAACTTTATGTATAAATGTGTGCCTCAATTCATTATTTATATACGGAAATCTGGGTATGCCCGAAATGGGAATTGAGGGAGCCGCCGTGGCAACACTTATTTCAAGAACTGTTGAGGTTTTAATAGTTGCGGTGTACTGCCTCTTTATTGACAAAAAAATAAAACTTAAGATACGCGATTTTTTAAGACCGATGGACAAAATATTCTTAAAGGACTACATGCGCGTAGGACTTCCCGTAATGCTTTCAAACGGTATATGGGGCATTGCCATGGGCGTTCAGACTGCCATTTTGGGCAGAATGGGAGAGTCGAGCATTGCGGCAAATAGTATAGCCACAACTGTTTTTCAAATAATGACGGTAATCTCGTACGGCTCGTCTGGAGCTACCGCCGTGCTTGTCGGAAAGACAATAGGTCAAAGCGGCATAGAAGGTGTAAAGAGATATATAAAGCCGCTTCAGCTTATATACATCGCGATAGGACTTGTAACAGGTACGGCGCTGTTTTTGATGAAGGACGTAATAGTGGATTTTTACGCGGTGTCTGCACAGACAAGGGAGCTTGCGTTGCAGTTTATGACTGTGCTTTCAATGACAAGTATCGGAACATCGTATCAGGTAGCTGTTTTAACAGGTATTATAAGAGGTTCGGGAGAAACTACGTTTGTACTGTATAACGACAGCATATTTATGTGGCTTATAGTTATACCGTCCGCGGCGATATGTGCGTTTGTATTAAATCTGCCGCCTGTAATTGTTTTTGCATGCCTTAAAAGCGACCAGATATTAAAATGCTTTGTAGCTTTTGTAAAGGTAAATATGTGCAGATGGGGACGCACGCTCACACGATAATACATGGCGTTAAAATAGATTTTGTACAGTACAAAAGTTGAATTTAGAAAAAAGTTAATGTATCATTGAACTTAGAGGGAGGGGAGAAAAAACGGTGATTATTAAAATTTTAAAGAAGATATTAAATTTTATAACGGGAAGAATGTTTATAGTCGGTGTATCTATATTTATACAGGTGCTTATACTTGTATTTACAATATGGAAATTAAGCGAATTCTTTGTATATCTGTATGCTCTGTTCCTCCTTTTGAGCGTGGTAGCAGTGCTGTTTGTTTTAAACAACGACGATAACCCGTCGTTTAAGCTTGCATGGACTGTACCGATAATGCTTTTCCCTGTTTTTGGCGGAATACTCTATCTGTTTTTCGGAGCTCAGAAAGCAACAAGAAAATTCAGACGCACATTAAATGATATAAAGGAGCGCACATCGGGATATTTACAGCCTGATGAAGAGGTTTTGGACAGGCTTCATCATCTTAGCATGACAAGGTATAATCAGTCCGAATACCTCACAAACTGTGCAGGTTATCCGCTTTATGAGAATACTACTGTAAAATTTTTAAGTCCCGGAGAGAGAAAGTTTGAAGCGCTTGTACGCGAACTGAAAACAGCAGAGCACTTTATTTTTATGGAGTATTTCATAATACAGGAGGGTGTAATGTGGAACACCATCCTCGACATACTCGTGCAGAAGGTCAAAGAGGGCGTTGATGTAAGGGTTATATATGACGATGTTGGATGTTTGCAGACATTGCCGTATAAGTATAATGAAAAGCTTGAGAAAATGGGTATAAAGTGCGAGGTGTTTAATCCGTTTAAGCCAACACCTGAAATCATAATAAATAACCGAGACCACAGAAAAATAGTGGTAATAGACGGTCACACGGCATTTACCGGCGGAATAAATCTTGCGGACGAATATATAAACGAATACGAAAAACACGGTCACTGGAAAGATGCCTCTGTTATGATAAAGGGCGACGCCGTATGGAGCTTTACGGTGATGTTTTTGCAGGTTTGGATGTATTTAAGACCGTCTGATAAAAACGATTTTGAAAAGTACAGACCTCACACATATCATGAACAGGAATTTGAAGGCGACGGATTTATACAGCCGTATGGCGACTGTCCTCTTGACAAGGAGACTGTCGGTGAAAATGCCTATATCAACATGATTACAAAGGCAAAGAAATATGTATACATTGAAACGCCGTATCTCATAGTGGACAATGAGGTTGTAACCGCCTTAAAGCTTGCGGCAAAGGGCGGAGTTGACGTAAGGATAATTACACCGCATATACCTGACAAGTGGTATGTCCACCTGATGACACAGGCGTACTATGCGCCTTTAATTGAAGCGGGTGTAAAAATTTATGAATACACTCCGGGATTTATACACTCAAAAATATGCTTCTGTGACGATGATACCGCAATAGTAGGAACAATAAACTTTGATTATAGAAGCCTTTATCTGCACTTTGAGTGTGGTGTGTGGATGTATAAAAACAGCGAGATAAAAGCTATTAAGGACGATTTCTTTGAGATCTTGAAGGTAAGCAGCAGAGTTACCGATGAGGACTGTAAAAGAGTACCTTGGTATAAGCACTTTATGAGGGCGCTGTTCAGAATATTTGCACCGCTTATGTAAAGTTAAAAAAAGAATACTCAGTCAATACACATTGACTGAGTATTCTTTTTTATTATGACTGATATTCAGTATAGTTTTTATCAAGGTCGATTATAACTCCGGAATGTCCTGTTCTTGCGCTTTCAGGAGGCGGGGTCATATAATCTCCGTAGAGATATGTAAGGTATTCATGTGTGTTTTTGGGGCATGGATACTGCTTGCCCTCAAATTCCATAGGAGCGACTTCCTTTACAAGCTCTGTCGAATAAAATATTTTATTCGATGAAATACCCTCCATATCAAATATCGTGCCAGTTTCATTTTCAGGGCACAATTTATCAATCTGGCTGTAAAGCATTTTTCTGAAACGCTTTTCTGTAAAGACAGTGCACAGCACATCAACTAACAGTTTATTTACACCGGAAATTACCCTGCGGCGAAGTGTAAGGCGCAGAAGCTTGCTTAAAAATACAAGCTTTTTGCGTTTCTTTTCCGACTCAGGCGCATTTCTTAGCGGGAAAATGTCTATGCACAGTCCCCAGTGCATCTTTATGTGAGAGTATTTTTCGTCCATTGATGTGGTGTTGTTCATTCTGAGCTTTGCATAAGGGACGAGCGTATTGTAATCCGTATCAGGCGTCTGAACAAAAAAGTTGTCCTTATCAAGCTCGGTTGTGCAGACCTGTAAAAATTTAAGGTAATCCGGATACATCATACATACGTCAATATCATCGTCCCACGGTATGAAGCCGCCGTGTCTGACAGCTCCCAAAACCGTACCCCATGATATAAAATAGGAAATGCCGTGTTTTTCGCATATGCGGTCTAATTCGTCAAGACATTCTAAAGCCTTTAGCTGAACATCGCGTACGGAACAAGTTGACATTTTTCTGTAATTCCTCTCTTACATTTGTTTTCTTCGCAATATGTTTGCAGATATTTGAGAAATGAGCGGGAATAAAAAGTCCTTGAAGTAGAACAGAAATATAAATCCAACAATAATTATCCAAATTATATTTATTACAGTGCCTGTAAAATAGAACACCAACATTGTAATCGCAAACAATGCAATAAATACAAAGAGATATTTGATGTCAAATTTAATCTCACCTATCTGTTTAAACATTACAAGTCTGAGTATACACGAAACTGTAAAGGCTGTAAACAGGGCAACATTGGAAGCCTGCATACCTAAAACACCTATCAGCGAATGTATGAGAACAAAGTTTATTATTCCGGCAGTTAAAAGCGATATTGTAAGCGGTTTTGTTTTCTTTTCCGCCATAAAGTAGTTACCCAAACACGTTGCATAGTTTGACGCTACGGTTGATAAGAAGTATAGCGGTACAACGCTGAGTGATTCGGAATAGGCGTCAGCTACAAAGAGAGGATATACTATTTTTACCGCCGGTATGATGGCGAGTATCGCTATTGTTATAAATTTAAAGTAGTAATTGACAGTAGCTGTGTAGAATGAACCCTTGTTTTTGTCGGAGCTCAGACGGTATGTCATCTCCTGAAGTGACATTGTAAAGCATGAGGTGACAAGCGTCAGCACAGTTACAAATTTACCGGCAACGGAGTAAAGACCGTTTGCGTCAAGTCCGAGAACGTTTGAGATTACAAGTGAGTTGTAGCTTCCGGCAAAGAAATAACAAATTGTGTTGAAGCTAAGCGGAAGTGAAAATTTTATAATCTCTTTCATAAAGGCTTTATCATAGAGCTTTAATGACATTCTCTTAAATGTTTTTACTTTGAGCTCAATTACAAGCACCTGAATAAACATTGCAAGTGTAACTGAAATATAGAGAGATTCGATACCTTGTCCGAAAACAGTTATAAGTATTACGTTTACGGAAAGATTTATAAAACTGCATATCAGTCCGCATGACGCGTACAAAAGGTTTTCACCGTAGCCTCTGGCTATTGAATTGTAAACATACTGAAGAGTCTGTACTATTGCATAAACATAGATATACTCTATATACGGAACATTAAAGAACAATTTTGCGCCGATGTAACCGAGCGTAAATACCGTAAAGCCGAATATCAGTATTATCCATGCTGAAAATATTGCTTTTTCCCGTCCGTTTTCGCCCTCAGGGTTGAGCATGAACCTCAATATACCCGACCATATCTCAAGGCAGAAAAAAGGTATTACAATAGTAAGCACGCTTACAGAAAGGTTATAATATCCAAAATCCGCCGGAGAGATTTTGGACGTATACAAAGGCAGAAGCAGGAAAGAAAGGACTTTAGTCAGTACATTTCCTGCAAAATATATACCTGACGTTTTAATGAATTTTATAGCGTTATTCATATATTTACATACTCCCGATAACTTTTATTGGTATCAAATATTTCTGCGTGTATTTTATCGCCCCTTTTGTCCTCGGGCGGAGGTGTCATGTAATCTCCGTAAAGATGTTCACAGTATTCATGAGGATGCTCAACTGTCTTAAAAGTAATTCCCTCAAATAAAATATCTTTTGGTCTGCCTATTATTTTGGCGTCCATGGTTGTCTGATTATAATTGAATTTACCCATGGAATACGACCATACATCATATTTTTCGGCAGGAAAGCTCAGATAAAAGCTCTTACAGCGATTTATAAGGAATTTTCTTATATGAAGAAAATCAACTATACCGAAAACAGCCGAGCAGATAGCTTTTTTAAGTTTGTTTCTGCGAGGAGAAATAAATTCCTGCAAAAAGAACCACATAAATCCTGATAATCTCTGAAGATTTTTCAGAATTGCATTGCTCGGTACACCGACAACAATGAATATGTCTACATAAATACCGTGGTTCATTTTTATGTGTTTGAAGTTTTCTTCAATAAATGTTGTATCGGAATTTCTAACTTTGGCAAAAACCGAGCGGTAGTTTGGGTCAGTCTGAGTGTCTTGGTAAAAGAACGGCTCAGGCAGTTCTTTTTTTGCGACCTCAGCAAATTTTTTATAATTTTCATATGTCATTATCATATCAAAATCATCGTCCCACGGTATAAAACCGCCGTGGCGCACAGCGCCCAGACAACTGCCGTCGCTGATGTAGTATTCTATATTATGCTTTTCACACAGGTGTTTTATTTCGCATGCAATTTCAAGTATTTTTTCCTGTACTTCCTGTTTCCCGTAATTAGTGTCCATAGCAGAAAAATATTCTCCCTTACATTTGTATCAATAGCAAAAAATAATGACTCGTATATTTTAACATGTAGTATACGAATCAGCTTTTATTGATGTGTGTATTTTAAAAGTTATTTTAACACAACGGCACTGTATTTACAAGCTGAACGGTGTTTAAAAGCCATTATATATACTTTTTACTATATAAAGATTAAAAATTATAAAAAATACTTTAAAAAATCGTTTAAAGCTGATATATTTATAATCATACCGTAAAAAGTGACGGTAATGTGACAGGTGTTTGTTTTTTTGAATAGTGAAAAAAGAGGAGAATAAGAAAAAAATGAAACTCACGAGAACAGAATTTGATATTCTGACATACTTTGAATCGACACATCTTAAAAATCCGTCTGCACAGACAATGGCTGTCGATATGGATATTGATGTTAAATTGATAGAGCCGGATGTAAAAAATCTTACACAAAACGGATATATAGATAATGGAAGAATAACCGAAAAAGGCTTAGAGGCACTAGAGCCATACAGAGTAAAGAGAGCTGTGTTTATAGCTGCCGGTTTTGGTTCAAGACTTGTTCCCGTAACACTCAATACACCTAAGCCTCTTGTAAGGGTAAAGGGTGTCAGAATGATAGACACACTTTTGGACGCAGTTTATGCTGCTGGAATAGAGGAAGTTATCATAGTAAGGGGCTATTTGGGCGAGCAGTTCGACCAGCTTCTATATAAATATAAAAATATTAAGTTTATAGAAAATCCGATGTACAACGAGGCAAACAACATATCTTCCGCAATGCTTGCAGCAGATTATTTGGGCGGAGCATATGTATTTGAGGCTGACCTTGTACTTTATAATCCTAAGCTCATAACAAAATATCAGTATTGCAGCAACTATCTCGGCGTACCGACAG
This sequence comes from uncultured Clostridia bacterium, assembly GCA_944387335.1. Taxonomy (GTDB): domain Bacteria; phylum Bacillota; class Clostridia; order Oscillospirales; family Ruminococcaceae; genus CALXEM01. Next base: position 14,093 of record CALXEM010000059.1, read on the forward strand.
ATGTCACAGATGACTGGTGTTTTGAGGTAGACGGAGATAAGATTACAAAGATAAAAATAGGCGGAGAAAACTGCTGCCACATGTATGGTATTTCATACTGGACCGAAGAGGACGGCAAAAAGCTCGGAAAACACGTAAAAGAAGTGTTTAATATGCCGGGCGGAAAAGAAAAATACTGGGACGAGGTTTCGCTCGATATCTATAAATCAGAATACGATGTCGAGGTGCGCAGATGCACATTTAACGATATAGTTGAGATTGATACATTTGCAGATTTAAAGAAAATCGACAGTATTTACAATGTATAGGTGTAATTTTACTTTATCGGACAAAAAATACATCAAATAAAAATAAATAAAATTTTTGTATGAACATTGGACAATTAAAATTGACTTTTTTTTAACATATTAGCCATTGAATTTTATAAATATAAAGTATATAATGATAAATGTGAAAAATTTGGTTTTACACACAACATTAGCTGTCGAGAGGAGATTGAACATGACCAACAATAAGAATGTCCTTAAATGGATTGATGAGATGGTTGCTCTTACAAAACCTGACAAAGTTGTCTGGATTGACGGATCAGAAGAGCAGCTCAACGAAATTCGCAATATCAGCATTTCCACAGGCGAAATGATCAAACTTAATGAAGAGGAGCTCCCTGGTTGCTATCTGCACAGAACAGCTATCAACGACGTAGCACGTGTTGAGGGCAGAACATTCATCTGCGCAAGAGAAAAAGAAAATGCAGGTCCTACAAACAACTGGATGGATCCAAAAGAAGCTTACGAGAAGCTCGGCAAGCTCTTTGATGGCTGCATGAAAGGCAGAACAATGTATGTTATCCCATACTGCATGGGACCAATCGGTTCTCCATTCTCTAAAGTGGGCGTAGAGCTTACAGACTCAACATACGTTGTACTTAACATGGATATAATGACAAGAATGGGACAGGCTGCTTTCGATCAGCTCGGCGACGAGTCCAACGACTTCGTAAGAGGTCTTCACTCTAAAGCTCAGCTCGATGAGGAAAACCGCTACATCTGCCACTTCCCAGAGGATAACACAATCTGGTCTGTAAACTCTGGTTACGGCGGAAACGTACTTCTCGGTAAAAAATGCTTTGCTCTCCGTATTGCTTCCTATCAGGGTAAAAACGAGGGCTGGATGGCTGAGCACATGCTCATCCTCGGTATCGAGAACCCACAGGGCGAAGTTAAATACATCTGCGCTGCATTCCCATCTGCTTGCGGTAAAACAAACCTCGCTATGCTTATTCCACCTGAGGTATATGCAAAAGAGGGTTATAAAGTATGGTGCGTAGGCGATGATATCGCTTGGCTCCGTCAGGGTCCTGATGGTCGTCTTTGGGCTATCAACCCAGAGGCTGGATTCTTCGGCGTTGCTCCCGGAACAAACGCTAAATCCAACCCAAATGCTCTTGCTACAACAAGAAAGGGCACAATCTTTACAAACGTAGTACACAACCTCGATACAAATACAGTTTGGTGGGAAGGTCTTGACAAGAATCCTCCGAAGCACGCTAAAAACTGGAAAGGCGAGGATTGGGATTATACAAAGGGCGAGAAAGGTGCTCATCCAAACAGCCGTTTCACAGCTCCTGCTGAGAACTGCCCATGCATAAGCCCAGAGTTCAACAACCCACAGGGTGTGCCGATTTCCGCTATCGTATTCGGTGGACGTCGTGCTAAAACAGCTCCACTGGTTTACCAGTCCCGTAGCTGGAACCACGGTGTATTCGTAGGTTCTATCATGGCTTCCGAGACAACAGCTGCTGCAACAGGTGCTGTTGGTGTAGTTCGTCGTGACCCAATGGCTATGCTTCCATTCTGTGGTTACCACATGGGCGACTACTTCAAACACTGGATCGAAATGGGCGAGAAGCTCGGCGACAAAGCTCCTAAGATCTTCAACGTAAACTGGTTCCGTACAGACGATGAGGGTCACTTCATCTGGCCTGGATTCGGCGACAACATGAGAGTTCTTATGTGGATTCTTGCTCGCTGCGAAGGCAAAGCTGATGCTGTTGAGACACCTATCGGTTATGAGCCTAAAGCTGAGGACATCAACATTGAGGGTCTTGACCTTGACATCGATACAGTTAAAGGTCTTCTCGACGTTGACAAAGACCTCTGGAAAGAAGAGGCTAAAGGCATTCACGAGTTCTATGGCAAATTCGGCGACAGACTCCCTGAGGAGCTCAAAGCAGAGCTTGCTACTCTTGACGCTAATCTCAATAAATAAGTTCCGGTTTCGGAATATTAAAACACCGACGGCTAAAAGCCGTCGGTGTTTTTTGCTATAATATCGGTTATTCTGACAGCATGTCCATAACTTCAAGCGGGTTTGTAAATTTGCCGTCCTTTTTCATCTCAAAGTGCAGATGACCGTTTTCAGATTTTTCAGCGAGATTTGATGAACCAACTGTTCCGATAATATCGTTTATTTTAATTTCATCGCCTGCTTTTACAAGTACATCTGTATCAAGTCCCTTGTAGCAGCTTATAACATTGTCACTGTGCTCAACTGTAACACATGTTCCCCAAAGAGGGTCGTTTGTGACCTCAAGCACTTTTCCGTCAGCGCATGAGAGTACATCTGTACCCAAAGCGGCGCTTATATCTATACCGTCATGTGTGCGCCATTCGCCGAGAGTTTCGTTTTTAACAAGCTCCCCCTCGGAGTATTTGGCTAATATTTCGCCCTGTACAGGCAGCACGTACAATGAACTCTGCGCCTCTTGCTGCTGTACCTGCTGTGCCGATGAGGACGCAGGCTTTTCTGACTGCTGAGATTGCTCTGATTGCTCCCCAGATGACTGCTGCTGCCCAGATGATGTAGATGATGACGACGATTCCGGTACTTGAGTTTGGTTTTGGTCTACTGCGTTTGAATCCTGCAAATTCCAATCTGAATTGCTCCCTTCCTGATAGCTTATGTTTGATGTGCCCGGCTCATTTACCGCATCCATTGTCTTATCAACTGCAACCCATGCCGCACTGCCTGCACCTATTAAACATATTGCCAGGGCAATATAAAAGCCTTTGCCTGAAAGAAAGCCGGAAAGTCCGCCTTTTGAAAATTTATTGTTTGCCATTCTTTACGATGCACCTCCGTCAAAAGAGTATTTAAAATAATTGATTTTTTAAATCTACATCTATTTTGAGCAGAATAGTGCTGTATATTCATTTTATTTTTTGAAAATCCTTTTTTTGCAGTGCCTGTTTGATGTATACTTATATTTAATGAGTTTTTATTTGACGGAGATATAAAAATGAAATTTGATTATAAAGTAAAAGAGTATGAAAACGAGGTTTTTTATCCCGAGGATTTCAGTCCCGACGATGAAATGACGCTCGATAAATATATATTTAAAAGCTGTACGTTTAAAGGCTGCGATTTTTCAAATATGCTCACTGTAAAATGCGTTTTTGAAAACTGCAAATTTCCAATGACGCATTTCGGAGGCGCACTGCACCGCTCGACAGCTTTTTTAAACTGTAATTTTGAAAATACCTCGCTTTTCGCATGCACGTTTGACAACTGCAAGTGTACAGGCTCGTCGTTTTGCGGTGCTGACTGTACAGGCTTTGAAGTAAAGGGCGGCGACTACTCATATGCGGTATTTGCCTCATGTGACATACAGCGCATGGATTTTTCTCACACAAAGCTTGTAAATGCCGATTTCAGAAACGCAGATTTGAAAAAATCAAAATTTGTCGGCTGTGACATGAGCGGATGTATTGTACATGCGGCTGATTTGAGCGAGTGCGACATGAGAAATGCTGTGCTCGACGCTGTATCGTTCTCGTCGGCAAAACTTCATAAAACGAAAATGGACATGTTCGGCGCGGTGCAGGTAGCATCATCGTTCGGCGTTGAATGTGAAATATAAAAACTGAAAGGATATTGTGATATGAAAGGTAAAGTAAATAAAGGCATGAGAGATATGTTCAGATATATTTTCGGCGTGGTGCTGTTTTTCGGCGGCATTTCGGAATTTTCGGCAAAACCGATTTTTTCAGCATTCGCCATACTGTTCGGAATAAGCCTTTTGCCCGTTTTATATGATTTTACACCGCTCGGAAAAATAAAAAATCTTTACATTATTATTCCCGTTATACTGTTTATACCTACAGTTATTTTCTTTATGATGTACAGGTAAAATAAAACCGTACAGGGCTTTTTAAGCCCTGTACGGTTTTTGCTTTGAAGTTATTTTATTTACATCGGTTTTTCGGGTGCGTTTTTCTCGCAGTTGAAAACCCAGTCAATCGGCAGGCTGGCGTATGCGTTTAAATCGGACTTTGCGCGCACGCCGTTTATGTACTCATAATATGCCTGAGCACCTATCATTGCTGCGTTGTCACCGCAGAGCGAGAGCTTTGGCATATAGAGCGAAAAGCCGTTTTGCTCGCACTGCTCCGTCAGCATTTTGCGCAGTCCTGAGTTTGCCGAAACACCGCCTGCAAGCACAATTTTATTGTGGTGCGTCGCGTGCGCCGCTTTAATGAGCCTGTCGCACAGTATCTCACACACTGCCTGCTGAAACGATGCGGACAAGTCGTCTGTGTTTATCTCAATGCCTTTTTGCTGTGCGTTGTGGATAGTGTTTATAACGGCGGTTTTAAGTCCCGAAAAGCTGAAATCGTACTCCGAGCCGTCAACCTTCGGGCGCGGGAGCTTGTAGGCGTTTGGGTTGCCGTTCTGTGCGGCTTTGTCTATGTAAATTCCGCCGGGGTAGTCAAAGCCCATTGAGCGTGCCGCTTTGTCGTAAGCTTCGCCTGCGGCGTCGTCACGGGTTCTGCCTATAATTCTGTACTCGCTGTAAGACTGTACATCTACAATGTGGCTGTGTCCGCCAGAGGCGACAAGGCACAGAAACGGCGGCTCAAGCTCGGGGTGAGTTATGTAGTTTGAGGCTATGTGACCCTTTATGTGATGTACAGGGACAAGCGGCTTGTTTGCGGACATTGCAAGTCCCTTTGCGAAGTTTACGCCGACCAAAAGCGCGCCGATAAGCCCCGGAGCATATGTAACGGCTATTGCGTCTATGTCGTCAAGCGTGCATTCAGCGTCCGAAAGCGCCTTGTCAACGACATATACTATATTTTCAGCGTGGCGCCTTGAAGCTATCTCTGGGACAACTCCGCCGTACAGCTTGTGCTCCTCAACCTGTGACGATATGACGGACGACAGCACATTTCTGCCGTTTTCCACTACTGCGGCGGCTGTTTCGTCGCAGGAGCTCTCTATTGCCAGTATTTTTATTTTATCCATATAAAAAAGCTCTCCCTTCATAAAAGCCAAATCTTTAAAACAATTTGTTTTGAAGGTTTGTTTTTGTATTTTTAATATCTTTTTGTCATTATGAAAGCGTCCTCTTCGGGCATGCAGTAAAAGCGCTTTCTTGTGCCCTCGGTTTTAAATCCAGCCTTTTCGTAAAGCGAAATTGCCGCAGAGTTTGAAACACGCACCTCAAGCGTTATAAACTCAAGGCTGTGTTCTTTTCCGTATTCACACAGCAGGTCAATGAGCTTTTTGGCTATGCCCATGCGCCTGTACTGCTCGTTTACGGCGACGTTTGTTATATATCCTTCGCCCAAAATGTCGTGCATGCCGACAAATCCGACTGTCTTATCGCCCGCAACAGCGCAGAAATAGACGGCTTTCGGGTTTTCAAGCTCAAACGCTATTTGCGAGCGGCTCCACGGCTGAGAAAAACACATCGCCTCAAGGTCTGCCATATCGTTTATGTCAGCCTCGGTCATTCTGCGAAATATAATATCCATTCGGCGTCAAATCTCCTCTTTGTTAAACGAGTACACAGCTTCAATTAAGCTGTCAAGGTCGGAAAGGTGCGAGAGTTTGCCTGCCTGCGCGCGCAGGGAAGCCGCTCCGCGAAGTCCTTTCATATACCATGAGGTGTGCTTGCGCGCCTCTTTCATGCCTGTGTATTCGCCCTTATATTCGCACATCAGCACAACGTGACGGCGCATAACGTCCATTTTTTCCTCAAGCGAGGGAGGGGGAAGAAGAACGCCGTTTGTCATGTACGCGTCAATTTCTTTAAATATCCACGGGTTGCCGTATGCCGCGCGTCCGACCATTACAAGGTCACAGCCTGTGTGCTCGTACATCTCAGCGGCAGTCTTTGCCGATACAACGTCGCCGTTGCCTATTACGGGAACGCTTACGGCCTCTTTCACCGCTTTGATTATATCCCAGTCAGCGCTCGGGGCGTACATCTGCTTTCTTGTTCTGCCGTGTATAGTCAGCGCCGCCGCTCCGTTTTTTTCACATATCTGAGCAAACTCAACGGCGTTTACGCTGTCGTCGTCCCAGCCCTTGCGGAATTTGCACGTGACGGGAACATCCACCGCCTGACAGACAGCCTTTACAATTTCGCCTGCAAGCTCGGGATTTTTCATAAGCGCCGCTCCGCCGCCGTTGCCTGCAACTTTCGGAGCGGGACAGCCCATGTTAAGGTCGATTATGTCTGGACTGAACGCCATAGCCTTTTTTGCGGCGAGCGCCATTACCTCAGGCTCGCTTCCGAAAAGCTGTACCGCCATCGGGCGCTCTTTTTCCGATACCATCAAAAGCTGAGCGGTCTTTTTGTCCGAGTACATCATGCCCTTTGAGCTGGCAAGCTCGCCGACCATATATGCCGCGCCGAACTCCTTGCATATTTCACGCATTGCGCGGTCAGCCACTCCCGCCATAGGGGCAAGCGCCGCAGTGCGCTTTATCTCAATATTTCCTATTTTCAATGAAAAAGTCCTCTCTGAAAATAAATTTCTCTTTAAAATTCTATATTATTGTATCAAAATAAGCCTGACTTTACAACGCAATGCGCGGCAAAAAGATTTTTGTGGGATTTCTTTTATTAAAAATCATATAATTTTAATGTCTGTAAGTAAAAAAAGGTGTATAATAAAAACACTATATGTTTTAAGTTAAGGAGAAACCGAAAATATGAAATTACTGGCTGTTGACTCAAACAGTGTTCTTAACAGGGCGTTTTACGGAATTAAGGCGCTCAGCACGAAAAACGGAGTATATACAAACGCCATATACGGCTTTTTAAATATAATGTTTAAGATATTCGACGAGGTCACACCCGACGCTGTGGCATTTGCGTTTGACCTAAAGGCGCCGACATTCCGCCACAAGCGCTATGACGGCTACAAGGCAACCAGAAAAGGTATGCCCGAAGAGCTTGCCATGCAGCTGCCGCTTATAAAGGAAATACTGATGTATATGGGATATGCAATAGTCGAGTGCGAGGGCTTTGAAGCGGACGACATTCTCGGAACGCTTGCCGCGGCGTGCGAGGAAAACGGCTGCGAGTGCATTATAGCCACAGGAGACAGGGACAGTTTGCAGCTTGTATCCGATAAGGTAAGTGTGCGCCTTGCCACTACAAAGATGGGACGTCCGCAGTCGGATATATATGACACGGCGGCGATAGAGGAAAAATACGGCGTAACGCCGAAACAGCTCATTGACGTAAAGGCGCTCATGGGCGATACATCGGACAATATCCCCGGCGTTTCGGGCATAGGCGAAAAGACGGCACTTGCGCTCATATCCGAGTTTAAGACGCTCGACAATGTGTATGAAAACATTGAGTCAAAGTCAATAAAGCCTGCGGCAAGGACAAAGCTTTTAGCCGATAAGGACAACGCGTATCTCTCGCGCGAGCTTGCCGAGATCTGCCGTACAGCGCCTATTGAAAGGAATATTCAGGCGTATTTGCCAAAAGAGCGCGACGACGCAAAGCTGGGTAAACTGCTCAGCGAGCTTGAGATGTTCAAAATAGCGCAGAAATTAAATCTCGACACCTCAAAGCAGGTGAATACGGATAATGACGAAAAAGAGAGCAGTACAGCACAGCCGACCAAAAAATATGAGGTAAAATCGCTTGACGAGTGCTGTCAGATAATCTCAGCACTTGAGAAAATAGACTTCATGTGCGAGTTTGACGGCGATACTCCTACAAAGGCAGCGTTTTACTGCGCCGACAGCGTGACATGCGTGTCAAACTCTGACGCCATATCACTTTTAAAGGAAATACTTTCATCGGATGCCAAAAAGCGTACGGACAACATAAAGTCAGTCTACCGCTTTGCTTTAATAAACGGTATGGAGTGCAAGAACGCCGCGTTTGACATATCACTTGCGGGATATGTTTTAAACCCAAATCAGTCGTCATACCTGCCGTCGCTCGCGGCGCAGGAATACAATGTAGCCGATACATTCGAAGAGGCGGCTGACGATGTAAAAGCGCTTTTTCCGTCTGATATATGGACATTGCCCGAGCTTGCGGACAAAATGTCCGATAAAATAAAGGAAAACGACCAGGAGCATTTGCTCACTGATATAGAAATACCACTGTCCGAGGTGCTCTCGTCAATGGAGCTCGAGGGCTTTGAAATTGATTGCGAGGGACTGAGAAAATTCGGCGAAATGCTCGATGAGGGCATAGCCGATATGCAGAAGTCAATATATGAATTGGCGGGGGAGGAGTTTAACGTAAACTCACCCAAACAGTTAGGCGAGATACTCTTTGTAAAGCTCGGACTGCCCGCGGGCAAAAAGACAAAGACAGGTTATTCCACAAACGCCGACGTGCTCGAAAAGCTCAAAAACGTGCACCCGATAATCTCTCAGATACTTGAGTACAGAAAGCTTGCAAAGCTGAAATCCACCTATGTTGACGGACTTTTGAAGGTGGTAGCCGAGGACGGAAGAATACACACCCGCTTTAACCAGCTTGAGACAAGGACGGGAAGAATAAGCTCGCTTGAGCCTAATTTGCAGAACATACCGATAAGGACAGAGCTCGGAAGCAGATTGAGGGCGTTTTTCAGGGCAAAAAGCGGCTGTACACTTGTGGACGCAGACTACTCGCAGATAGAGCTGAGGGTGTTAGCGCATATAGCCGACGACAAAAACATGATAGACGCCTTTTTAAACGATGAGGATATACACACCAATACAGCGGCGCAGGTGTTTGATTTGCCGCCTCTGTATATCACGCCGATAATGCGCTCAAGGGCAAAGGCGGTCAATTTCGGAATAGTTTACGGAATAGGCGCATATTCTCTCTCGCAGGATATAGGTGTTACCGTAAAGGAAGCCGACAGATATATCAAAAACTACCTCAAGACTTATTCGGGCGTCAGCCGCTACATGGACGATACAATAGAGTTTGCGAAGAAAAACGGATATGTAACAACTATGATGCACAGAAGACGCTATATACCGGAGATAAACGCCTCAAACAAGGTGACGCAGGCATTCGGAAAGCGCGTCGCCATGAATACACCGATACAGGGCACAGCGGCGGACATAATAAAAATAGCCATGATAAAGGTGTATAACCGCCTTAAAGCCGAAAAATTAAAGTCAAAGCTTATTTTGCAGGTGCACGATGAGCTTATAGTTGAGGCGGTGCTGGATGAAACCGAAAAGGTAAAACAGATACTCACCGAGGAGATGTGCTCTGCCGTGAAGCTTAAGGTTGAACTGAAAGCAGATGTCAGCACAGGCGAAAACTGGCTCGCGGCAAAGTAGTACTTTGTAACATTATTTTTATAAAGGAGGAGATTGACCGTTTTATAAAACGGTGCAGTCATGGAATATATGGCAGATTTTTTAAAGAGAAGCTGGGCTACAGTTGATTTGGACGCTATAAGCCATAATATAGAACAGATAAAAGGTATAGTGCGCGATGACTGCCGCATACTTGCAGTAGTCAAGGCTGACGCATACGGTCACGGCGCAAAATATGTTGCACGTGAGTTAAACCGCCACGGAGCAGACTGGTTCGGCGTGTCGAATATAGACGAGGCGGTCTCCTTAAGGCGTGACGGAATATTTAAACCTATACTTATTTTCGGAGTAACGCCTGTCGAGTACGCAAAAACACTGTGCGAATACAGCATAACTCAGGCGGTTTTTTCGCTGGAATATGCAAAGAAGCTCTCAGACGCGGCAAAAGAGCAGGGCGTTACTGTTGACGCTCATGTCAAGATAGACACAGGCATGGGCAGACTTGGCTTTTGCACGGACGAGTGCAATGTAAAAGCCGCTGCCGATGAAGTGGAAAAGATATACGCTCTGCCGAACATAAAGTACACGGGAATATTTACGCATTTTTCCTGCGCTGACGAAAAGGCAGAGGACTCCGTAAACTACACAAAAATGCAGTTTGAGCGCTTTTGCGGCGTGATAAACGAACTGAAAAACCGCGGATATGAGGTGGGAATTCGTCACTGCTGCAACAGTGCGGCTACAATGATGTATCCTGAAATGCAGCTCGATATGGTGCGTCCGGGAGTTATAATATACGGTCTGTCACCTAGTTCTGACTGTGAAAATATGCTCGACCTGCGCCCTGCAATGCAGCTTAAATGCGTTGTATCGCAGGTAAAGACTGTGCCGAAGGGTACAAGTATAAGCTACGGCAGAACATATGTCAGCGACAGCGAGCGCAGAATTGCCTCGGTCACAATTGGCTACGCCGACGGTTACCACAGAATACTCTCGAACAGGGCGCGAATGATTGTGCGCGGAAAATTTGCCGACGTTGTGGGACGTGTTTGCATGGACCAGCTAATGCTCGATGTAACTTACATAGACGGAGTGTGCGAGGGCGACGAGGTAACAATATTCGGAACGGACGGGGATAAAACCCTCAGCGCTGACGAAATGGCGGCGCTTACAAACTCGATAAACTATGAGGTTGTGTGCCTTATAGGAAAACGCGTGCCGAGAATATATCTTAAAGACTCAAAGCAGATAGGCGTTACAAGCTATGTCGGCTCGGCGTGTGATAAGGACGGAATATAAAAAGGCGATACATAAAACGAAAATACAGAGAGGAGCGTTAAAAATGGAGAAAAACAGAAGCATAATGTGGCGTTCAATAGTTGTTATGACGCTTGCAGTTGCGGCGGCGACAGCGTTTATATTTCAGGCGCTTGTGTGCATGATAATAATGAAGCGCGATGACTGATATAAGAGTAAAGCGGTGTCTTAAATGACACCGCTTTTTGTGTATAATACATTAAAAAGAGGAATAAAGCGAAGGTATCGGCGTTAATATGACAATATTGTTAACGGAATATAAATAAATCTTGTATTCAGACAAAAAACTGTGATATATTTATTTTATCGGTAAATTTACATGCGATGTAAATTTAAAAAATAATTTTTTAAGAGGAGGATTTTTTTAATGCTCGAAAAATATTTTCAGCTCAAAGAGCACGGGACTAATGTGAGAACAGAAGTCCTTGCCGGTATTACGACATTCTTCACAATGGCGTATATCCTTTTCGTAAACCCAACCATGCTCGCAGAGGGAGCTGGTCTGGCAGCAGGTATGAATGGCGCAGACCCAGCAGTACAAAACGGTGTATTCTTTGCAACATGTATCTCTGCATTTGTTGGAACTGCCCTCATGGCATTTTTGGCAAAGCTGCCTTTTGCACAGGCTCCGGGTATGGGACTTAACGCATTCTTTGCTTACACTGTAATGCTTGGAATGGGTTACTCATACAGCCAGTCACTTGCAATAGTATTTATCTCCGGTATACTCTTTATCACAATTACCGTAATCGGTCTGCGTGAGGCAATCGTAAGGGCAATTCCTGCAAATGTAAAGATTGCAATCTCCGCAGGTATCGGACTTTTCCTTGCATTTTTGGGACTTCAGAATGCGGGAATATCAGTAAACAGCGATTCTACTCTTGTAACATTGGTCAACTTCTCTCAGATTTCCAACCCTGAAAATCACACAGCAGTTGTAGGCGCTGTTTTGGCAGTTGTAGGCTTACTTATAATTGCCGCTCTCTATCACCTTAAAGTTAAAGGTTCAATTCTTATAGGAATCGTTGCAATAACACTTTTGGGTATTCCTCTCGGTGTAACTGTAATTCCTGAGAGCTTCAATATCCAGTTCGGTGCACAGTTCAATGACTTTATGACAGTTTCCGTAGGCGCATTTGCAGGCGGATTTAAAGACCTTTTTGGTGAGACTACAAGCATTGTAGAGGGTGTATTCACAGTTGCAATGCTCGTTATCTCATTCTCTCTTGTAGACATGTTCGATACAATCGGAACACTTCTCGGAACAGCTAAAAAGGCAAATCTTCTCGACGAAAACGGCAACATGCCTGGCATGAAAAAGGCACTTTTGTGTGACGCTATCGCAACAACAACAGGTGCTATGCTCGGTACATCCACAGTTACAACATACGTTGAGTCCTCCGCAGGTATAGGCGAGGGCGGAAGAACAGGTCTTACATCTGCTGTAACTGCTGTACTCTTCCTGGCTGCTCTTGTAATCGCTCCGTTTGTCGGAATTGTTCCTTCATGCGCTACTGCTCCTGCACTCATCTTTGTAGGTGCTCTTATGATTTCAGGCGTTAAGGATATAGACTTCAGCGACATCTCCGAGGCTGTTCCTGCATTTCTTACAATAGCTTTCATGCCACTTACATACTCCATTGCAAACGGTATCGCATTCGGACTTATCTCCTATGTAGTTATCAAAGCTATCTGCGGTAAATTTAAAGAGATTCATCCTATAACAGTAGTGCTTGCAGTTCTCTTTATAATCCGTTTCTTCAGCATGACTGTATAAGTGCTTTTAAATTAAATATACGGGAATGAGGTTCTCCCGGAAATTAAACTGAATTTAATTTCAAACCGCCTTATTATGGCTGATGACTTCTGCATTAAAAAGGGACCAGTGCCCTTTCAGGTGCAGAGGTTGTCGGCTTTTTTATTTTATGAAAAAGGGAAAGGAAGAATGAAATGCTAGTAGGTATAGCGCTTATTTTTATTGTTGGACTTTTGTTTTCTGCCATTGTAAAAAAATTAAAGCTCCCCGGACTTATGGGAATGATAGTGGCGGGCATTGTGCTCGGTCCGTTTGGTTTAAATCTGTTGTCAAACGATATACTTAATTTATCGGCTGATTTAAGGCGTTTTGCTCTCGTAATAATTTTAATAAGAGCGGGACTGTCGCTCGATTTATCAAAACTCAAACAAAACGGACGCCCCGCCTTAATGCTGTGCTGTGTGCCCGCAATGTTTGAAATTTTAGGTATGGTTATAGCGGCGCCGCTGTTTTTTGACATAACCTATGCCGAGGCGGCGCTTGCGGGAAGCGTTATAGCGGCGGTGTCGCCTGCTGTAATAGTGCCGAGAATGATACGCTTTATTGAGGAAAAACGTGGCACAGATAAGGGAATACCTCAGATGATTTTGGCTGGAGCTTCGGTAGACGACGTGTTTGTGCTCGTGCTGTTTTCAGCTTTTGTCTCGCTTGTGCAGTCCGAAAGCGTGTCAGCATATGTGTTCTTGGAAATACCCGTTTCGCTAATTTTAGGTGTTGCCGTGGGTGTAATATGCGGCGTTTTATTCGGCATTATGTTTAAAAAACTGCACATCAGGGATTCGGCTAAGGTTATGCTTATGCTCGCCGTTTCGTTTTTGCTCATGGCGGCGGAGGATATATCCCCGATACCGTTTTCGGGACTGCTGGCAGTTATGACAACGGGCGTAATTCTCTTTAAAAATAATAAATTGCAGGCAATACGCATATCCGATAAATTTTCAAAGCTGTGGGTTGCCGCGGAGGTTATACTGTTTTCGCTCGTAGGTGCTGCTGTTGACTTGCAGTATGCTGTAATTTACGGTGTGAGCGCAGTTATAGTAATTTTCATAGCGCTTGTATTCAGAATGGTTGGAGTGTTCGCGTCGGTTTCAAAGAGCTCGCTCAATTTAAAGGAAAAGTTTTTCTGCTGCGGCTCATATATTCCTAAAGCCACTGTACAGGCGGCAATAGGCGCAGTACCGCTTTCAATGGGACTTGAGTGCGGAAGTCTTGTGCTCACCATGTCGGTTTTGGCGATACTTATAACGGCACCGCTCGGAGCGTTTTTAACGGACTTTTTAGGCGTCAGACTGCTGAAAAAAGAAAATGTACAATAAAAAAATGCACCTCAAAAGTGTTTAACTTTTGAGGTGTATTTTTTAAAGCTTGTCTTTTAAATTATCAAGAATGTCGTCCGCCGCTTTTTGAGATGAATCGGTGTTTACGGTTATAAAGGCTGCGGCGCGGCGGTAGGCTTTATCTCTTGTCATATACATCTCTTTTAGCTTATCTCTGCTGTTTGACTTTACAAGAGGTCTGTCGGAAGCTTTTATCCTGTCATAGCACACATCAAAGTCTATGTTCAGATAAACTATAAACGAGTTTTGCGACAGCGGTGCAATGTTGCGCTCAAATGTAAGCGCGCCGCCGCCTGTTGCAATGACGGCACCGTTTAATTTGCCGAGACTTTGGGCGGCTTCGTGTTCAAATTCACGGAAACCGTCCTCGCCGTACTTTTCAAATATCTGCGGTATAGTCATCTGACAGACGTCCTCTATGTATTTGTCCATATCTATATAAGGACAGCCGAGCTTTTTTGAGAGCATTTTGCCGACAGTGCTCTTTCCGCTTCCCATAAATCCGCACAGCACTATGTTTTTCTTCATATTCTGTGCCCCTTTTCTTCTGTAAGCGGAAAATCTCTGTCAACCTGCGCTGTCATTTCCGATATAAGCGCGTTTATGTCGTCAGCGGAATATGAAGCGTTGTCCCATATCTCATGTGCGCTCACAGCCTGCCATACAAGCATATCCATACCGCCTGACACTTTTATGCCGAGCTTTTCGGCGGCTTTTATAAGCTTGGTTTTGGTCGGATTGTATATGCAGTCGAACAGCGCGTCTGCCTTTTTGAGCGCCTCAATGTCTATCGGAATTGCGTCAACCTTTGGATACATTCCGCTTGGGGAAGCGTTTATCATAAGCGAAAAACGCTTATTAAGACTGCTAAGCTCGTCGCACAGCACGGTTTCGGCGTTTACTTTAAATTCTGATTTAATGTATTCGCACAGCTCGTGCGCTTTGTCGAGTGAGCTCTTTCTGACGGCGAGAGTTATGTCGGCGCCGTTTGCGGCGGATTCTATAGCAAACATTCTGCCAACGCCGCCTGCGCCTATAACACACACATTGCCTGAGAGTTCAACGCCCATATTTTTTACGGTACGCAGAAAGCCGTCCACATCCGTGTTGTGACCGATGTATTTTCCGTTTTGCTTCTGTATGACGTTTACAGAGTTGTACCGCTTTGCCGAATCGCTTAAAACGTCGGTATATTTAATGATATTTACCTTGTGCGGTATTGTTATATTAAATCCGTCGAGCTCAAAGAGCTCAGGCACACGGCTGTCAAACTGACTTTCCTCAATTTGAATAAGGCTGTATTCCGATGTATTGTCTGACGACATCTCAAAGAGTCTTTTATGTATCGGAGGGCTCATGCTGTGACCGAGAGGATAGCCTATAAGTGCGAATTTTCTGTTTTTTTTCGTCAATCGAGCCTGCCTCCTTTTATATAATTAAAATGTGTGTTTTACTTTTCAATAGTTGATTTTAATTTATCGAGAGTTTTCATGTTCTCAACGTTAAGCGCTGTTACAGAGCGGTCGGTTTTTCTTACAAGACCTGTAAGAACCTTGTTAGGACCAAACTCTATAAATGTGTCAACGCCGTCAGAAATCATTGCATTTACCTCATACACAAATTTAACAGGTGATACAAGGTGTGCTGTGAGGTATTCTACTATATTCGGAATTTCAGGGATAAGTCCGCCGTAAACGTTGGAGTAGAAAGGTACTTTAGGCTGATTTGCCTGAACGGAAGCTATTGCGGCACCGAATTCCTCAGCGGCAGGCTTCATTAAAGCGGAGTGGAAAGCTGAGTTTACAGCGAGTTTTACAACCTTTGCGCCTTTTTCAGCGAGGATGTCAGCAGCTTTTTTAGCAGCTTCGGACTCTCCTGCGATAACTGTCTGAGCAGGGGAGTTGTAGTTTACAGGCAGAACATAACCGTCAACGGAATTGCACGCCTCGGCTATGGTTTCAGCGTCGCTTGAGAGTATTGCGTACATAGCTCCGCTTGCCTTTTCTGCTGCATTCTGCATTGCTGCCGCTCTTGCCCTTATTACTTTAAGACCTGTCTCCAAGTCAAATACACCTGCGCATGTGAGAGCTGCATACTCTCCCAATGAGTGACCTGCAACGCATGCAGGCTCAGGCAAAATCTCCTTTGCCGCTTCAAACGCACACATTGACATTGTATATATGAGAGGCTGTGCTACCTTAGTCTGAGCAATTTCCTCCTCTGTTCCCTCAAATGAGAGCTTTGCAACGTCGAAGCCCATAACGTCGGACGCGCACTCATAGATTTTGCGGCAGTTTTCAAAGTTATCGTAAAACTCCTTGCCCATGCCCACATACTGTGAGCCCTGTCCGCTGAATAAAAATGCTGTTTTCATTATTTATTACCATTCCTTTCGGAGCTTGGAATAAAGGTGTTTTTTATTTCAAGCTTAAAAATCTTTTTTCGGCGGGTTAAAATAATTTTCTTTGTTTTGGTTTTATATTCAACAGAAATTATAAAATATTACTCTTAAATTAGATGTAAAAAAGAGGTTTTTATTACTGTAAAATACAAAAACCATTGACAAAAAATCTACCAGACAATATTATAAATATAGCCTTTGGTGTGTTTTACGTGATACAGTCAGTAAAACGCCCCTTTTTTTGTAATTGTCATTGTAATATTTATGATTATAAAATCAACGCCGAAAACAGTATAACATATATCGGCGCATATCATCAATGGGGTAAAATGTACAGAGCATGTATATACTTGCAGAAAACACGCATAAGGTTATCAGTTGGCGCCGACTGCCAAGCGCTTTGTGTTGATAAAGAGCAGAGCGAGAATATAATGTCGGAGAAACGGAGCATTTTATGGCTTTAAACGGTATAGAGATAATTTCCACAGGCAGTGCCGTGCCTGTACAGACAGCCACCAATGATGATTTTGCAAAAATAGTAGATACATCTGATGAGTGGATAACCACAAGAACAGGAATGAAAGTAAGACATATATCCAGCGGTGAGCCGACATGGTATATTGGCGCAAACGCAGCTAAAAACGCCATGGAAAAGGGTAATGTCAATCCTGAGGATATAGACCTTATTATATGTACAACAGTAACACCGGATTTTCAGACTCCGTCAACTGCGTGTATGATACAGCGCGAAATAGGCGCTAAAAACGCAATCTGTTTTGATATGAACGCAGCATGCACAGGTTTTGTATTTGCACTTGATGCGGCAAGAAGATACCTGTCGTTCCCTGATATAAATACTGCGCTCATAGTATCCGCAGAGGTGCTTTCAAAAATGGTAGATTACACTGACAGGGCAAGCTGTGTACTGTTCGGAGATGCGGCCGGAGCATGCGTATTACGTTCAGCAGATAAGCTTTATTCTTCGTCCTTATCATCTGACGGTACAGGAGCTAAACTTTTGTGCACACGTTATCCGTTTAATCCAAATCCGCTTCAGGATAAGGAGAAAATGCCTGAGTTTGACGATTTGGATACACCGCATGACAATTATCTGCACATGGCAGGACGTGAAGTATATAAATTCGCTACAAAGGCACTTCCGTTTGAGGTAACACGTGCATGTGAAAGAGCGGGAATAAAAGTTGATGAGCTCTCACTCATAATTCCGCATCAGGCTAATGTAAGAATAGTTGAAACAGCTGCAAAAAACCTCGGCGTGTCCATGGACATAATGTACATGAACCTTGAAAAGTACGGCAACACCTCAAGTGCGAGCATACCTGTTGCACTCGATGAAGCTGTAAGCGAGGGAAGAATTAAAAAAGGCGACAAAATTGCACTTGTCGGCTTCGGCGGAGGACTTACAAGCGGTGCTGCTGTAATTGAATGGTAGTTTTAAAAAAGTAATAAAATAGATTGGTTTGATAATATCATTTTCCGACTGGTTGGTCGGTCGGAAAATAAAAAAGGAAGGAAGTGTTTACATTGAGTAAGACAGCAATAGTTACCGGAGCAGCTTCCGGAATAGGCGCAGCAATAGCAAAAAGACTTGCAAAGGACGGCTACAACGTTGCAATAAACTGCTCAAGCGAAAAATCAGCGTCCGAAAGAGGCGCTGCTGTGGCTGAAAAATGCAGAGAATACGGCGTTGAGGCTGAGTGCTTTGTTGCAGACGTATCCTCCTTTGAGGCATGCGACAAGATGGTCAAAGAGGTTAAAGCCCGTTTTGGCTCAGTTGATGTGCTTGTTAACAACGCAGGCATAACAAAAGACGGACTTTTGGCTAGAATGAGCGAGGAGCAGTTTGACACTGTAATCGCAGTAAACCTAAAGAGCGTGTTTAACATGACACGTGCCGTAACACCTATAATGATGAAGCAGAGAAGCGGCAGAATGATAAATATATCATCTGTTGCAGGACTGTACGGAAATGCCGGACAGGTAAACTATTCCGCTTCAAAAGCAGGTATCATGGGCATTACCATGAGTGCGGCAAAGGAGCTGGGAGCTCGAAACATCACTGTAAACGCCATAGCTCCCGGATTTGTACAGACACCTATGACAGACGTTCTGCCTGATAATGTAAAAGAGTCCATACTCGGCGCAACAGCTTTAAAGCGTTTTGCAAAACCTGAGGAGATTGCCGGTGCGGCGTCATTTTTAGCATCTGACGACGCGGCATTCATAACAGGTCAGGTAATAGTAGTAGACGGCGGACTGTCTATGTAATTGTACGGCTTTATAAGAAACGTACAGTACAGCACAAAAATAATTGAAACGGAGAAAACAGTTAAATGAGAAGAGTTGTTATAACAGGAATGGGAGCCGTTACACCGCTCGGACATTCCGCAAATGAGCTTTGGAACAATATAAAGGCAGGCAAACACGGATTCAGTCTTATAGAAAGCTTTGACACATCTGATTTTGATGTCAAGATAGCTGCCGAGGTAAAGAATTTCGATTCAACCGAGTTCGGCATCAGCAAAAAAGAAGCGCGCAGAATGGACAGATACACACAGTTTGCACTTGCCGCTTCAATGAGCGCTGTTGAGGACTGCGGCACAAAATTTGAAGACCTTGACCCTTACCGTATCGGTGTAATTATCGGAAGCGGTATAGGCGGACTTCACACAATAGTTGAAGAGCACACAAAATTCATGGAAAAAGGCGCTTCAAGAGTATCTGTATTCTTTGTACCTATGATGATTGCAAACATGGCAGCAGGACAGGTTGCAATGCAGTACGGCTTTAAGGGAGCAAACTTTGCAACTGTTACAGCATGTGCTTCCTCCAACCACGCTGTCGGTGAAGCTTTCAGACAGATAAAGCACGGTTATCTTGACGCTGCTGTTACAGGCGGTGCTGAGGCTACTATTGAGAAATTTGCAATGGCAGGCTTTAACAATATGAAGGCGCTGTCACACAGCGATAACCCTGACCGCGCATCCATTCCGTTTGACGCTGAGCGTGACGGCTTTGTAATGGGCGAGGGAGCAGGTATACTCGTTCTCGAGGAGTATGAGCACGCTAAGGCAAGAGGCGCTAAGATATACGCTGAGGTAGTCGGCTACGGCGCAACAGGCGACGCTTACCACATCACAAGTCCTGATCCTGAGGGTGACGGTGCGGCTCACGCAATGATGTTCGCAATGGACGAGGCAGGCATAAAGGCTTCCGATGTTGACTACATAAACGCACATGGTACATCAACTCCGCTCAACGACGAGTACGAGACAAAGGCTATTAAAAGAGCTCTCTCAGACGCTGCAAACAGCGTTATGATAAGCTCTACAAAGTCCATGACAGGACACCTTTTGGGTGCTGCGGGAGCTGTTGAGGCAATCATCTGTGCTAAGGCACTCGAGGAGTCAGTTGTTCCTTCTACTGTCGGATTTAAAGTTCCTGACGAGAAATGCGACCTTGACTATGTTGTAAACGAGGCTCGCCAGAAGGATATAAAATACGCTCTGTCTAATTCTCTGGGCTTTGGCGGTCACAATGCTACTGTCTGCCTGAAAAAATATGAGGGTTAGTATATAATATGACAGAAAAACTGTTTTAAATTGTCGGTATGTCTGCTATAATTTAAAAAAGATTTATGCAGACATACATTAAAACAGTTTGAATATGTATTTTAAATTGAAAAGGAGCGTTTGATATTGATGAGCAGTTTAGATAAATTTATCAGTATAGACGATATTCTCGTGCTTGCAGACAAGGTCTCACAGGCTCAGCTCGGCGGCATTGAGATTGAAATAGAGGGTTTAAAGCTTAAAATAGACGGTAAAAAGACAAAACAGCAGGTTATAGCTGCACAGGCACCTGTTGCACCTATGCCAATGCCTGTACCTATGCAGATGCAGGAAAATCAGGGTATAGAGGCACAGCCGTCACAGGAAGCTGCACAGGAGAGTGCACCTGTCGAAAGCGAGAGCGGAACAGTTGTAAAATCCCCGATAGTAGGTACATTTTACGCTGCTCCTGCACCTGACAAGGACCCATTTGTAACAGTGGGACAGCAGGTCAAAAAAGGTGATGTTCTGTTCATTATAGAGTCAATGAAGCTTATGAACGAGGTTTTAAGCGAGCAGGACGGAGTTGTAAAGAAGATAATTGCAAACGACGGACAGGCAGTTGAATTCGGTGAGCCTGTAATGGTTATCGAATAATTGAAAGGAAGCGATGTTATGGCTCTTTTGGATAAAGAACAGATAAAGCAGATAATACCGCACAGAGATCCGTTTCTTCTCATAGACGAGGTTGTAGAGATGGAGCCGGGCGTGCGTATCGTCGCTAAAAAATATTTGAAGGAAGATGAATACTGGTTTAAGGGACATTTTCCTCAGGAGCCTGTACAGCCGGGAGTTTTAACAATAGAGATGTTAGCTCAGGCAGGTGCTGTACTTGTTCTGTCCGAGCCTGAAAACAAGGGCAGAATAGCTTATTTTGCCGGAATAGATAAGGCAAAATTCAAAAGAAAGATTTTGCCGGGTGAGACAATTACACTCGAGCTTGAAATGATAAAGAGAAGAGGACCTATCGGTGTCGGTAAAGCAACAGCTTATGTTGACGGTGAAAAGGCTGTGAGCGCAGAGCTTACATTTGCACTTGGAGACAAAGCGTAAGTTTTATTTTTGCACAACGGAGGTCAATATAGATATATGATTACAAAGGTTTTGATTGCCAATAGGGGCGAAATAGCGGTGCGTATTATACGTGCCTGCCGTGAATACGGTGTCCGTACCGTTGCGGTATGCTCCGAGGCGGACCGCTCTGCGCTTCATGCACAGATAGCAGATGAAACAGTCTGCATAGGTCCTGCCGCTTCAAAGGACAGCTATTTGAATGTGAAAAACATACTTGCCGCCTGTGAGATTACGGGAGCAAACGCAGTTCACCCCGGATTTGGATTTTTGTCCGAAAACGCTGCCTTTGCAAAGATGTGCAAGCAGTGCTCAATAGAATTTATAGGTCCGTCAGACCGTGCTATATCGCTTATGGGCAACAAGGCTCAGGCTAAGGATACCATGAAAAAAGCTGGTGTTCCCGTTGTTCCTGGCTCTGACGGTATAGTTGAAACCGTTGAGGACGGACTAAAAATTGCCTCTCAGATAGGCTACCCTGTAATGGTTAAGGCATCTGCCGGCGGCGGTGGACGCGGAATCAGGCTTGTCCGCGATGAGGAGGAGCTTGCGTCCTCAATGACTGCCGCTCAGCAGGAGGCGCTTTCGTTCTTCGGTGACAGCGGAGTGTATATCGAGAAGTTTATCGAGGACCCGAGACACATCGAAATACAGATACTTGCCGACAAGTTCGGAAACGTTATACATCTCGGCGAGCGTGACTGCTCACTGCAAAGACGTAACCAGAAGGTTCTGGAGGAAGCTCCGTCCCCTGCACCGTTTATGACTCAGGAACTGCGTGACAGAATGGGTCAGGCGGCTATAAAGGCGGCAAAAGCTGTTGACTACCACAGCGCCGGGACAGTTGAGTTTTTAGTCGACAAGCACGGCAACTTCTACTTTATGGAGATGAATACCAGAATACAGGTTGAGCACCCTATAACTGAGCTTGTAACAGGTGTTGACATAGTAAAGCAGCAGCTTTCCATTGCCGACTCCAAGCCTCTTGAATACAAACAGGAGGATATACATATAACAGGTCATGCAATTGAGTGCCGTATAAATGCGGAAAACCCTGCAATGGGATTTAGACCGTCTCCGGGTACAATACAGGCATTGTATATGCCGGGAGGTCCGGGAATACGTATTGACAGCGCTGTGTATGCGGGTTATACTATACCTCCGTATTACGATTCAATGATAGCAAAGCTTATAACATATGCCTCTACAAGAGAGCAGGCAATAGCTAAGATGAAATGGGCGCTTGCCGAGTTCATAGTTGACGGCGTTGATACAAATATAGAGTTTCAGCTCAATCTCCTGCGTGACGAGGATGTTGAGCGCGCTAACTACGATATAGGATTTTTGTCCAGAAAGAAATTTGCAGGCAGACAGGAGGGATAACCTGTGATAGAAGATTTGTTTAAAAAAGTAAAGCTGAGAATGGGTGAAGAGCCTGTTCGTCACGGGGGAACAAAGGTCAATGTTCCAACTGACCTTATGTTTAAATGTCCAAGATGTCAGACTGCTATTTTCAGAGAAGAATTCGAGAAAAACGGCAAGGTGTGCGCCGAGTGCGGATACCATGCCAGAATATCGGCTCAGGAGAGAATAAAAATTACAGTTGACAATCTTTCCTTTACCGAATATGATAAGGGAATGAGAAGTAAAAATCCGCTTTCCTTTAAGGGTTACGAGGAAAAAATAAAGAGTCTTTCCGAGGAAACGGGACTTACTGAGGCCGTTGTAACAGGCGAGTGTACAATAGGCGGTCAGAAATGCGTTATAGGCGTAATGGACAGCCGCTTTATGATGGCGTCAATGGGGTCTGTTGTAGGCGAAAAGATTACGAGAGCCTTTGAGAGAGCTACTGAGAAAAAACTGCCGATAGTGCTCTTTACAGCATCGGGAGGCGCCAGAATGCAGGAGGGTATAGTTTCCCTTATGCAGATGGCAAAGACCTCGGCGGCAGCTTCAAGACATTCACAGGCGGGACTTCTCTACATAACTGTTCTGACAGACCCTACAACAGGCGGTGTTACAGCCAGTTTTGCATCACTAGGAGACATTATTTTGGCTGAACCTAAAGTACTTGTAGGTTTTGCGGGCAGAAGAGTTATAGAAAATACTATTCGTCAAAGATTGCCTGACGATTTTCAGTCTGCCGAGTTTATGCAGGAGCACGGTTTTGTTGACAGTATTGTAAAGCGCAGCGAAATGCGTGAAAAGCTAAGCCTGCTTTTAAAACTCCACAATAAGGGAGGTAATGTAAATGGCTAAGCTTACTGCATGGGAAAGACTTGAGATAGTCAGAAATAAACATCGTCCTACTGTAAAAGACTATATACCGATGATTTTTGAGGATTTCTTTGAGATTCACGGAGACAGACTTTACGGAGACGATAAGGCAGTTATATGCGGAATAGCAACATTAAACGGCGAGCCTGTAACAGTTATAGGACAGGTAAAGGGCAGAAACCTTGAGGAGAACAAAGAGGCCAACTTTGCCATGATGCATCCTGAGGGTTACAGAAAAGCACTCAGAGCAATGAAACAGGCTGAGAAGTTCAACCGCCCTGTAATTTGCTTTATTGATACACCTGGAGCTTTCTGCGGAATTGAGGCAGAGGAGCGCGGACAGGGTGAGGCGATTGCCAGAAACCTGTTTGAGGTTGTAATGATAAAGACTCCTATTGTGTCCATTGTTTTGGGCGAAGGCGGAAGCGGAGGTGCACTTGCACTCGGCGTATGCGATGAACTCGCAATGCTCGAGAACGCTCAGTATTCCGTAATTTCACCGAGAGGCTTCGCAAGTATTCTTTGGAAAGATGGCTCACGTGAAAAGGAAGCTGCAAACATTATGAAAATTACCGCTGAGGATTTAATAGAGCTGGGTGTTGCCGAGGCTATGATAAATGAGCCGAACGGCGGTGCACACAATTCACCTGCCGCAACAGCTGCGAATATTAAAAAGTATCTCACCGCTGCAATAGGCAGATTAAAAGATACAGACGGTGACACTCTCATTGAAAAAAGATACAATAAGTTCCGCAAAATAGGCGTTTTTGAGGAATAATATCTGTTTGTCCGACCGTTTTGCGCGGTTGACATATAAATTTGATTATATTTTAAAATTAGGAGGAATACATCATGGTATTCGAAAAAGTTAAAAAGATCATCATGGATCAGCTCGACGTTGAGGCTGACGAAATCACAATGGAGTCCCACATCATGGACGATCTCAACGCAGATTCTCTTGACATTGTTGACCTTGTAATGTCTTTTGAGGATGAGTTCGATATCGAGATTCCTGATGAGGAAGTTGAGAATATTAGAACAGTTGGCGATATCGTTAAATACATCGAGGCTGCTCTCTAATTTTAACTAAAAAAATAATACCGCAGCACAGTGAGGATAAAATGACTTAATTCCTTGCTGTGCTGCGTTTTTTATATTTAAAACTTAAAATTATTGTGCTAAAATATCTAAAAATATATAAAAAGGGGGCATTGTATATGCCGTATAGAATACTGTTTATCGGAAACAGCCACACCTATTACAACGACATGGCAAATATGTTTAAAATGCTCTGTAAGTCTGTGCCGAGTACTAAGGATATTTCTGTTACAATGATAGCCTCAGGAGGCAAGACGCTGGACTGGCACGCTGAACAGCCCGAAACGCCGTTTAATATACTTTACGGCGACTATGACTACATAGTTTTACAGCAGGCGGCGCATCCGTTCGGTGGAAAAGAGGAGCTTTTGAACGGTACAAAAAGGCTCAATGAATGGATAGCAAAAACAAAATCCAAGGGCGTAATGTATATGACATGGGCTGAAAAACGTTTCCCCGAAAATCAGGAGAAAATGAGCCGTGCCTATGAAGAGACGGCGCAGGAAATGGGTTATCTTTTAGCGCCTGTCGGAAATGTATGGCGGAATGTATTAAAAAACGAGCCCGACATACAGCTTTACGACACTGACGGCGAGCATGCGAGCAAAGCGGGAAGCTTTTTGGCGGCGTGTGTGATATATAAAGCCATTTTCCCGCATATCAATATTTCATTTAAAGATATATGCGAAAACAACGCTGTTCCGAATGAAGTGGACAAAAAGGATGCCGAAAAGCTGTTCGGGTATAGTTTTTAACAATTTAAGCACTAAGATGTTGAAAAGACAGCAAAACGACCGTACACATCGAGCGCACGGTCGTTTTGCTATTGTTTGAGGTGTGTTTTTGAGGAGGGTAGAGCAATACCCTAAGCACTTTTTTAACTCTAGTGCGTACGTTTGCGGCTACGTACTGGGTATGCTCTTATTATAGTTTAGACAAGCTCGGCGTGTGTTAATCATCTGTAAACGAAGCTTGAATATTCGTAGGTAAATTTGTTAAATGAAGAGCGTTGAAAAGAATATATGTTTTGTGCTACAATAAATAAAAAGTGTAGTTTATTACACTTTTTATTTATCGGTGAGTTTTGATCGCCGGTCAAGGTACGACCGGCGTTTTGCAGAAGCAAAACCGCAAAACTCATGGTTTGTGCGCTGACGGCGATTTATCGATAATTTATTCTTGCCCGCCAAACAACGGCAGGCATTCGGCGTACGCCGAACTGCAAAACTCATAGGTTTGCTTGAAAACGGCGGTTAAACGAAAAAAGCAAAACCGTAAATGTTACGGAAGGTATGATTGGGATTAAAAGCGAAACTGATATAAAATTTATTTACACTGAAGGTGGTACGTTGTTATGTTAAGCGAAAAGGCATCTGCTATTTTAAGATATGTTGAAAACTGTATAGACGACGGAATACCGCCGTCAGTACGTGAGATTTGTTCTGAACTGGGCATAAAGTCAACCTCAACAGTACATAAATATTTAAAGGAGCTTGAGGAAAAGGGATATATCATACGCGGCGAAAATTTAAACCGCTCCATAAAGCTTGCCGAAAACAGCGGTGCTTTCCGTCACAAGGACAACGTATCAAGCGTGCCGCTTGTGGGAACGGTTGCGGCAGGAATGCCTATACTGGCGATAGAGAACATAGAGGAGTATATTCCGTATAAGTCCTCGTATTCAAAAGATGAATTGTTTGCGCTGAGAATAAAGGGCGACAGCATGATAAACATAGGAATGTTTGAGGGCGATATAATAATCGTCAGAAAGACTTCATACGCCGAAAACGGACAGATAATTGTAGCGCTTGTCGACGACGAGGCTACTGTAAAGCGTTTCTATAAAGAAAACGGTCATTTCCGCCTTCAGCCTGAAAACGACGATATGGAGCCTATAATTGTACAGGAGGTATCCATACTCGGCAAGGTTATAGCGCTGATACGCGATTACGGAATATAGCATAAAATACAGGTTTGGCAGAAAAATAAGCAATCGGAAAGTAAACAGATACAAAATATTACCTTGAGTGTTGTTAAATATACTAAAAAATATAATTTGTCAAGTCTCCTCTTTGAGTAAAAGGGGAGATTTTTTTCTTTTTATAGAATTACGGCGAAAAAACAAGTATAATAATATAGCCAATAAATAGTTTACAGCTTTTCTTTTGACTGCAAAATGTGAATGACCACATGCGGTTTAAAAGACTCAATAAAAAAGGAGACGCATAGAGTGATTAGAGAGGATTTAAGAAATGTAGCCATCATAGCTCACGTTGACCACGGTAAAACTACTCTGGTAGACGGAATGCTCAAACAGGGCGGTGCGTTCAGAGAAAATCAGGTTGTTGAAGAAAGAGTAATGGACAGCAACGACCTTGAAAGAGAACGCGGTATTACAATTCTTGCAAAAAACACGGCAGTTACCTACAAGAACGTAAAGATAAACATAATAGACACTCCAGGACACGCCGACTTCGGCGGAGAGGTTGAGCGTGTGCTCAAAATGGTAAACGGTGTTCTTTTGCTTGTAGACGCCGCAGAGGGACCTATGCCTCAGACAAGATTTGTTCTCTCCAAGGCATTGGAGTTAGGTCTTAAAATTATTGTTGTAGTAAATAAAATCGACCGTCCTGACGCAAGACTCGACGAGCTTGAGGACGAGGTTTTAGAGCTTCTTTTGGACCTTGACGCAAGCGAGGAACAGCTCGAAAGCCCGATTATATACTGCTCAGGCCGTGACGGTACAGCTACAATGGACTATACAAAGCCGGGTAGAGACCTTCAGCCACTCTTTGATACAATACTCGACCATGTTCCTGCTCCTGAGGGCGACGCTGACGGAGATTTGCAGATACTTGTATCATCTATCGACTACAATGAGTATGTCGGCAGAATAGCAGTAGGCCGCGTTGAGAGAGGTTCTGTAAGAGTTAATCAGGAAGTAGCAGTAACACAGTATCCTCACGAGGAGGGCGAGGAGATAACCTCCTACCGCGGAAAGGTAGTCAGCCTTTATCAGATAGAGGGACTTTCCCGTGTACCTGCTGAGACTGCAACAGTCGGCGATATTGTATGTATTGCAGGACTTGAAAAGATAAATATAGGTGAGACAATCTGTGCAGTAAACTGCGTAGAGCCATTGCCTTTTGTTAAAATCTCTGAGCCGACAGTTGAGATGACATTCTCTGTAAACGACAGCCCGTTTGCAGGAAAAGAGGGTAAATTTGTAACCTCAAGACACCTCAGAGACAGACTTTTCAAAGAGCTTTTAAAGGATGTTTCTCTAAAAGTTCGCGAGACAGAGTCCACAGAGAGCTTTACTGTTCTCGGACGTGGTGAAATGCACCTGTCCATTCTCATAGAGAATATGCGCCGTGAAGGTTTTGAGCTCCAGGTAGGACCTCCGAGAGTTCTCTTTAAGACAATAAACGGCCAGAAGTATGAGCCTATCGAGCGTGTGCTTATAGATGTGCCGGAGGAGGCACTCGGCTCCGTTATGATGAAGATGGGTGAGAGAAAGGGCGAGCTCCAGCATATGACTCCGCAGGGAAGTCGTATGAGAGTTGAGTTCCTTGTACCGTCCAGAGGTCTTTTCGGTTATCGTAAGGAGTTCTTGACAGATACCCGAGGCGAGGGTATTATGAACGCTGTATTTGAAAAATATGAGCCATATAAGGGAGATATTCCGCGCCGCGCGTTTGGTTCTCTTGTTTCGTTTGAGACAGGCGAGAGCGTAACATACGGTCTTTACAACGCACAGGAGAGAGGTGCTCTCTTCATCGGTGCAGGTGTACCTGTATACGAGGGTATGGTTGTAGGTGAGTCACCAAAACAGGGTGACATCGTTGTAAACGTGTGCAAGAGAAAGCACATGACAAATACACGTGCATCGGGAAGCGACGACGCTTTAAGACTTATTCCGCCTAAGGTTATGAGCCTTGAGGAAGCTTTAGAGTTCGTCAACGAGGACGAGCTCGTTGAGGTTACTCCGAAAAGCCTGAGAATAAGAAAGAAAATTCTTGACAATTCTCTTCGTGCAAAAGCTGAGGCAAAACTCAGAAAATAAAATATAAAAAATTTACGCCCCGTTTATCGTTTTTAAAGTGATAAACGGGGCGTTTAGTTTTACTTTATTGAGCCGACATACAGCGTAGTTTTATTTTTTATACTTACTGTACCTGTGTTGTCGCAGTACAGATTAAAAATTCGGTTTAATTCGTCTGTGTATTCTTTAAAATTGTCGTCTTTCTCGGTTAAAGAGTATGAACTCGAAAGACTGCGCTGTAAAAATGCGGTTTTGTCCATCGGAATAGGGCTTTGGAATTCCGTTTTTTCAAAGCTGTCAAAGAAAAGCCTTATTTTATCATCGTTTTCCGATATTCCGTTGCTGAAGCCATGAAACTCAGGGCAAAACTCCTTAAACACACTGTGCCAGTCACGGTTTAGGCTGTCGTCCATTGAGCGCATGTTCCATATAAGCGCAATTTTGCCGTTGGGTTTTAGTATTCGGCGGCATTCGGCTTTGAACTTCTCCGCGTCAAACCAGTGAAACGACTGCGCCGCCGTTATGAAGTCGACAGACAAATTGGGCAGTCCTGTGCTGTCGGCATACCCGCAGACAGATTTGAAATTTTTAAATTCTGAGAGCTTTTCCTCGGCTTTTTTGCGCATGTCATCGTTTGGCTCAATGCCGATTACCGTACTGCCCATCTCGAGCAAAAGCTTAGTGAATTTTCCCGTGCCTGAGCCTATGTCCGCAATTACCGAATCGGGGGAAAATCCGTGACTTTTATAGAGATACTCTATAAGTGCTTTCGGGTAGCTCGGACGTCCCTTTTCGTATGCGTCAGATTTTCCGTAAAATTTTGATATGCTGTCCATTATAAATACCTCTAAAATCTGTTTATATCGTCTTTGGGGATTGCGTCTGTGAAAAATTTCGGTGCCTGTACAGTCTTTATTTTCTCAAATGAAGCCGGCGTCATAAACTTTTTTAAAATGGGAAGCGAGTCATCAAGCTCGTTTTTTCTCGCGCCTATATATTCATCAGTTATAAACTCAAACCCGAAGTCGGTGTACAGCTTTATTGCCCGATAGCTCGAGGGCTGAGTGTGCAGGAATACGGGGTATTCGCTGCCTTTCAGTTCAGACATAACTTTAGAAAGCAGTGCTCTGCCTATTCCGCGGTTTTCATATTCCTTTACAACCTTAAACCAGTGCAGAGTGGTTATTTTATCGTATATTTTCCATGAAAAACAGGTGGCGACTGGCTTGTCCTTATTGTCGCAGACAAAAAGACATCTTTCAAAGAACAAGTCACCGTATGGCGCATAGACATCATCAAAAAATTTGTCCATGTATCCGCGGTATTCCAAAGCAGTATTTTTATCGTCAAAGTGCATGTCCTTCCAGATGTTCAGTTCATCCTTTTTGCAGAGCCTAAAGGTAAATCCTTCAGGTAAAGCTGACAGTGCACCGGTGTTGAGCTTTCGGCACATCATAAAGAGATTTTTTTCCGGGATATTTTCGTTCATCGCATATGTCTCCGTGTATTGTGTATTCACTATTTATCAAGCAGTATATATTCCTCGAACATGTAAAGCATTTTCTTTTCAAATAAGACGTCTGCTTCTATGCCGTTTTCAGTATATTCCTCACTGAACACCTTGCCTGTCTCCCTTATAACCGAGAGCAGACCGCCTTTATCGTAAGGCAAAAGCAATTTTGCACGGTATTGTGACGGACTCAAATTCTCGGCTATTGCCTCTAAAAGCTTATCAAAGCCATCTTTGTTTTTGGCGCTTATCAAAACGCTGTTTTTAGGAAAAACGTAGTCTGCGGCATACGGCACCTTGTCCGCTTTGTTGTAGACTGTGAGAACAGGCGTCTCCTCAACTCCAAGACTTGATAAAAGCTCCTGTGTGACCTTTATCTGCTCGTCAGCTTCACCGCTTGAAATGTCGCATACATTTAGTATTAAGTCGGCGTGTACAGCCTCCTCAAGTGTAGACTTAAACGCCTCGACAAGATGGTGCGGAAGTCGCCTTACAAGTCCTACTGTATCAATCAGCATTACGCTGCGGCCGTCGGGGAGTTCGAGCGCACGGGAGGTTGGATCAAGCGTTGCAAAAAGCTTGTTCTGCGCGAGCACTCCCGCGTCTGTCAATGCGTTTAAAAGCGTAGATTTGCCGACATTTGTATATCCGACTATTGCAACACAGGTAACACCGTCCTTTTTGCGGCGTACACGCATTTGCTCACGGCGTTTTTTGAGCTCTTCGAGCTGTTCGGTCAAAGCCGAAATTCTGCGGCGTATGTGTCGGCGGTCAACCTCGAGCTGAGTTTCACCCGGACCTCTTGTACCTATTCCGCCGCCAAGACGGGATAAGCTGTTTCCTATTCCCATAAGGCGCGGCAGGCGGTATTTCTGCTGGGCAAGCTCTACTTGCAGTTTACCCTCTTTTGAGAGAGCACGCTGAGCGAATATATCGAGAATTAGCATTGTGCGGTCTATAACAGGTATGCCCGTTATGTCCTCTATATTTCTTATCTGGCTTGCTGTGAGCTCGCAGTCGAATATAATAAGGTCGCAGTCGTTTTCCTTTGCAAACTCAGCTGTTTCGGCGAGACGCCCCGAGCCTATGCAGGTGGCTGTGTCGATTGACGGACGGCTCTGCGAGACCTTGGCTATCACGTTCGCGCCCGCTGTGGCGGCGAGCTCCTCGAGCTCGTTTAAGGATACCTCAACGTCATACTCACCTGTATCGACTGCTATAAGTATGGCGTTTTGAACTTTTATTTCATTATCATACATTTTCATAAACAAAAAATTACCTTTCAAAGTATTGATTATAGGATAAACCGACTTTAGCGCAGATGTCAACAATTACAATTTTTATGTCAATAATTGCACTTGCGGACTGATTTGAGCGGGGGTACTATTATTACAACGGAAAAATTTTAAAAGGAGGAGTTACAAATGAAACTCGGAGCACAGCTCTTTACGGTAAGACAGTTTACGCAGACCCTCGATGATTTTGCCGAGACGCTCAAAAAGACAGCTGACATAGGCTACAAGGTAGTACAGGTGTCGGGTACATGTCCTTTTGATGCCGAATGGCTCAAAGAACAGCTCGATAAAAACGGACTTGAGTGCGCAATAACACATACAGCTCAGCCTAAAATTTACGGCGAGACTGAAAAGACAATAGCTGACCACAAAATTTTCGGCTGTAATTACATCGGTATAGGAAGTCTCGGTGAGCTTTACAGACACATGGACGCAAGCGAAGCATTTAAAGAGATTTACACAGAGCCTGCAAGAAAGATTAAAGACGCCTCAATGAAGCTCATGTACCACAATCATGGATATGAATTTATAAAGACAAACGGTGTTACATTTCTTGAAAGACTTGCAAATTCCTTTACTCCAGACGAGCTCGGCTTTACGCTTGACAGCTACTGGGTGCAGTATGCGGGCGCAGACCCGGCTGAGTGGGTTAAAAAGCTTTCAGGTCGTGTAGACTGCGTACACGCAAAGGATATGAAGTTTACTCCCGATATGAAGCATGAGATGGCATATGTCGGCGAGGGAAATATAAACTTCGATAGATTTTTGTCCGCATGTGAAGATGCAGGTACAAAATACGTACTTGTAGAGCAGGACGACTGCCAGGATAGAGATCCGTTTTTCTGTCTTAAAAAGAGCTATGAGTATCTAACATCTATGGGACTTAAATAATTTAAAATATGAGATAATCAAAATGCTTTTACGGGCTGTGTTTTCACAGCCTGAATTTTTATGCGTTTAGTTATATGCTATGTGCTATATACTGTTTTAAAAGCTGTAAAATAAAAAGGCGGTGGAATGTAAGGAAAATAACGAAAATTCAATAAGATATTACGGATACAAGCTCACTCTTGTCGAGCTTTTTTGCAGATATATTAGGGATTTTTACAAGGCGTTAAAATTAACGCAGTAGACATTTTTGAGCATAAAAACAGCGCTTTAAAGTATTGATTATAGGATAAACCGACTTTGACGCGAATGTCAACATATATTGCATGGTTAAACGCTTTACAACAGTTTATATGACTGGTATATTATATAATATAAGAGAGATTTTATACATTGCTGTGCTATGTACTATACGAGAGGAGAGGCATTATGTTCGGCAAAGACGATTACAACGACGATTTTAACAACAATGATAACTATAATAATAACGAAGACTATAACAGCGACGACCGCTACAACGACACCAGTAGATACGATTACAACTATAACTATAATTATAGCTACGGTGACAATGGTCAGGATAATAATAAAGATAACACTCAGAGCACGGACGACAGCAGCTCAAAATATACATACGACTATTTTCGCAACAGCAAAAAGAGCTCATACAATTATGGGTATAAACGCAAAAAGAGCAAAAAGCATGTTATGAAAGTCGGAACACTTACCTTTGCGCTGATACTTATTTATATTGGTGTGGTGCTTGTACTGACAGTGCTGGGACAGAAATCCGATATGCTTACAATGCTCAAATTTTCTCCTGTACTGCTTATAGTATTCGGTGTTGAGGTGCTTGTATCGCTTATTTTCAGGGATAAAGCTCAGTTTAAATACGACGGCCTTGCAATTATCATGAGTTTGTTGATAGGCTTTGGTGGTTTGGGTCTTACCGCCGCATTGGAATACAGCGAGGAGTATACCTTAACACAGAATAGCATAGATACTGTAAGGGAAGAGCTGCAAAGTGAGATTGAAGCAATGCTTTCGTCGAACAATACCATATCGTATATAAGCGTTTATACCGACGCCATGTATTCCGACAATGTTCAGAATTTAGATGAACAGGCCATGAAGGACAGCACAAAATATGTGTCGGTATCGCTTGTAAAGGAATATTCCAAAGACGATGAGAGCAAGCTTGAATTTGCCAAAAACGCACAGGAAATAGTAAAACTCCTTGAGGACGGCGGACTTACCAATTACGAGGTGAGTATATATTCATATTATGATGAGGACTATGAGAATTCGCTGAATATAAATATAGACAACGATTTTAAAAAGACGATGTCTGCCGAGGACCTTGTGAAATTTATATACTGATAATAAAAAATACATTCTGCTTTATTTTACATTAAGGCAGGATGTATTTTTGTTTACAGCGTTTTGGCATTGTGCTATTATGAGTTTGTGTGAAAAAACGGAATTTTCCGTTTCGGAAATAACAATAAGCCTTTTAAGGAGGAATAAGCCATGAAAGAAAATCTTAAAATAGGCGTAATAGGTCTCGGATGCAGAGGACTATCCCTGCTTGAGAACGTAATGCTTCCAATGGAGAATGTAACTGTTGCGGCTGTGTGCGACCTGTATGATGACAGAACAAAGGACGCCGCCGAAAAGGTTGAGAAGGAAAACGGCAACAAACCGTTTATGACATCGGATTACAGAGAAATTATTGCAATGCCTGAAATAGACGCTGTTATAGTTACAACATCTTGGCGTGACCATGCTAAAATTTCAATAGACGCTATGAAAGCTGGAAAATATGTTGGCTGTGAGGTTGGCGGAGCATATACAATGCAGGAGTGCTGGGAGCTTGTCCGCACACACGAGGAGACAGGCGCACAGTGCATGATGATGGAGAACTGCTGTTACGGCAGAGATGAGCTCATGGTGCTCAACATGGTTAAAAAGGGTGTGTTCGGCGAGATAGTACACTGTGAGGGCGGCTATGAGCACGATTTGAGAGACGAGGTTGCAAACGGCAAGGAAAACCGCCATTACCGTCTTGAGAACTATCTTAACAGAAACTGCGAAAACTACCCTACACACGAGCTCGGACCGATTGCAAAGGTGCTTAATATAAACCGCGGAAACCGTATGGTATCGCTTGTTTCTATGGCTTCTAAATCCGCAGGACTCAACGAGTACATTAAACGCGAAAAACCTGAAAGCGAGCTTGTAAACGCTTCATTTGCCCAGGGCGATGTTGTAACAACAATTATCAAGTGCGCTCACGGTGAGACAATAACTCTCACACTTGACACTACTCTGCCTAGAGGCTATTCAAGGGGCTTCAGAGTACAGGGTACAAAGGGTATGTACATGGAGGACAACAAGTCCGTATTTATAGACGGTGAGCACAATAAATTTGACTTTACATGGAAAGAGCAGTGGGACAACGTGGAGAAATACCGCGAGCAGTACGACCACCCAATTTGGAAGAAGTATCTCTCCGAGGGCGTTAAAAAAGGCCATGACGGTATGGACTGGCTTGTATTCTCAGCATTCTTTGACGCTGTAAGAAACAATACAAAGGTGCCGATAGATGTTTACGATATGGCATCATGGATGGCTGTAAGCGTTTTGTCTGAGGAGTCCATTGCAAAGGGCGGCGCGCCTGTATATTTTCCTGACTTTACAAACGGCAAATGGGTAAACCGCACAGATGAGCTCGACTGCCACTACTCACTAGATAAAATCTGCGAGTAATACATCTGACGTGATAATCAGAAAAGCTTTGCCGCAGGACGCGCAGGGGATAGGCTATGTTCACTATCACGCGTGGCTTGAGACATATACGGGGCTTATCGACAGCGAGTATCTTAAAACGCTGAGTGTGCAGAGAAGCACAAAAATCTTTGAGTCAACCGCGTGCAGGGACGTATTTGTCGCAGTTGAGGACGGTAAAATAGTCGGCTTTTGCGGATACTGCAAGGCCCATGACGAGGATTTGCCAGATGACTGCGGCGAAATCCACGGAATATATATCCTTAAAGCTCATCAAAAAGGCGGTGCGGGAAGAAAACTGCTCGACAGCGCTTTATCTGAGCTTAAATTAAACGGATTTAAAAACGCGGCTCTCTGGGTGCTTGATACCAATAAAAACGCGATAGATTTTTATGAACACAGCGGCTTTGTATTTGACGGGGCTGAGAAAGAGGAGATATTCGTTACACCTATAAAGGAAAAACGGTACGTAAAAAAGTTATAAAAATAACCGCAGTGCTTAAAAAGCACTGCGGTTATTTTTTAATGTTTAGATTTATTCAGACGGCTGAATATAAAGACATATATTACAGCGACTATAACTGCACCGCCTGAAATTAAAAGACCTGTATCAAGCCCCGGTGTGTTATAGGTAAATACAATTTCACATTCGCCTTCAGGTGCGCGGACACCCACAAATCCGATATTGACCTTTGTAACCTCGACAGGCTCGCCGTTTACCGTGGCACTCCAGCCCTCATCATAAGGAACGGAGAAAAATACAAGGTTTTCGCGGTCCAGTGTTATTGTGGATTTAAAGCCTGTATTTGTCGTCTCAAAGCTGTCGGCGCAGGTTTCGCGGCGCTCTGCAACAGCCTGAGTAAAGGTGTCATAGTCATATACATCGTTGCTTGGGGACATATCCTGCATTAGTATGTCAAGGTAGTTATATGCGTCGTCGTCCTCAAGCACTATTGACGACATCATAGCCATTGAGCGCTCGGTTTCGGCAAGCTCCTCAAGCTGTGAGCGGGTTATATATGTATCATATGTAAAGCCCATCGGTATGAAATTTTCGTTTTCATATACGTTGTAGCCCATCTGTCTGCCATAAAATTTAAATCCCGGCATAGGAGACTGCTCACTTTCGTTCTGCTCTATAAACAGCCATCTGACAGACAAAAGCGCTCTTAGCTGATACAGCGACGCCTGCGGTTTAGAGGATACATCGCGCTTTACGCCGACCGTTGGGTAAAAGTCCATTATCGAGACAGGAACAATGCTGTGGAACGCCTGTATATTCGGCAAATTCCAAAACATGCCTAAATTGTCCATACAGTTGTAAAAGTCCGAACGTGCAAAATAGGTCTCGTCGAGCATTATCTGGTCTCTGCCGCCTATTGCAGTGTCTATGAGCATTTCTTTTGTGTCGGAATGAGCTCTGCCCATGGCTATAAAGCATATCGATGATATTATTGATATGCACGCTGTTGATACAACACACAGACGCAGGAAATTTCTTTTCTTTTTGATATAAAACAGCAGTATTGCAAGTATTACAAGTGATAAAAGCGCCAATGCTGAGTTTATCAGGAATTTTTCAGGGTATTTCATAAGACCGATGGACATCTCGCCGTCCTCTATCTTAGGGGTAAGACCTATAATTGCTATTGTTGCGCCTATAAAGCCAGCCGTAATTTTAAAGCCGCGCGTCATGTCAAACTCGGTTTCACGGTTTTCCAGAGCTTTTAAGGTTGCCAGTATAAATAAGATGGACAGCATATAGAACCAGCGGGTGTAGTATGAGTTGTTTAGCAGTATAAACATGCTGTTAAAGCCCGGTACAAGCGCCATTATGACAAATATGGAAATGGCTTTTTTGAGCCAGTCATTCTGTTTGGAGGACATGTAGGCTATTACGCCGGACATGCTGAACAGCGGAAGCCAGCACGAGAGCGACGACCACTTTGCGCCGTGGTCTGGGAAAAAGCTCGGGCGGCTCGGAAGCTCGGGAGGAAAGAAGAACGACTGCAATATTGCAGGATAGCGCTGAGGGTGATAGTAAAGCCAGAAGCCCCAGCCGTTTAACAGGTTGTCCGAGGTTGTTCTCGGATTGCCCATAATAGCCAGCACCGACGGCAAAAATGCAAACATGGCGAGCATGAGACCTAAAACTGCTTCAAAGAACGCCCATAAAAATTTACGAAAGGTCATTCTCCATTCGCTTGAGGTACAGCGTATAAAGAAGTAAATTATTGTAAATACAACCTCGCCGATGAAAAACCAGTAGTTTACCATTGCGTTTATTCCGACAGCTATTGCGAAATATCCGCGTTTATTTTCCGTTATAAGCTTTTCAAGACCTATGAGCATAAACGGGAAAAAGACTATTGCCTCATGGAAATGGTTAAAAAAGATATTGTATATGGAAAATCCAGAAAAGGCATACAGAAGTCCGCCGAGTACGGCATAGTTTTTGTTTTTAACAAATCTCTGAAACAATATGCAGGAGCTGAGTGCCGCGCATGACATCTTTAACACCAGCAATGGAGCCATGAGATACGGCACAAATGAGGTGTCAAACGGCAGTGTAAGCCAGAAAAACGGACTGAATAAAAGGTAAAAGCTGTACGAGCCTATGAAATTGACACCCAAATCGGTGTTCCAGTTCCATGCTATATTGCCGCTTTTAACAGCTTCGTGCGCTAACTGATAAAAAGGTATCTGCTGTACGTTAAAATCTCCGAAAAACGTAAAGTAACCGTCTCCCATTATTACAAACGGCAGAAAAATTATTGCAGATGTAAAAAAGGCAATCAAAAAGGCTTTGAGACAATACGGTATATTGTTAAATTTCATTTTAGCTGTATTTTCGTTGTGCACGTTATCTCTCCCTTCGGTTTCATAAATTCATTATAATATAAATTCCTGTAAAACGACAGAGTAAAATTATATATCTTTTGTATTTTAATACATTTAATTAACTGATTGAAAAGATTTAACCTGGGGCTTATAATAAGCCTAGAAGAGAATAAAAAGCAGTATCGTTAACAGTATAAAAAGGACGGGTGAGTGTTATGCAGATAAATGACGAAATAAAGAGTGTTGCACAGCAGATTAAAAAAATGACGGATGTAAAGAAAATAATGCTGTTTCACACCAAAAACAACGTGCACGGAAATTTGAGCGGGTTTAAAATGTGCGTTATAACCGATACGGCAGACAAGGTTATGCTTGAACTTAAAATATACAGAGAAATAGAGTCTGATATACCGTTTGATGTCGTAATATACACACCGCATGAGTGGGAATGCCTGTCTGCGGAAAACGGAACATTTGCACATAAAGTGGAAATGACAGGATGTGAGATAATTGGGTAGACGGCGTTCAAACCACAGAGGCGACAGCAAGCGCTTTTACGACTGGGTTGACCGCGCGGCGGAGGACATGATAGCGGCGCGCATACTCATGGAGGATGACAGGTGCTACAATGTCAGCGCGTTCCACTGTCAGCAGGCGATAGAAAAAGCGCTTAAAGCATTTATACTTTTGAATACGGGCGACCTTGTAGACGGACATAACCTGTCATGGCTGTGTAAAAAGGCAATAAAGCTTGACGATAAATTCCGTGAATGGTTAGACGAGAGCGCTGTGCTCAACAAGTGCTACATAGAGACAAGATACCCGACTGACTTGCCGTTTGAATTGGAGCAGGCTGATATAATCAAGGCTTATAAAATGGCGTTTGATATGTTTGAGTTTATATGTCATCAGGTTGACGAGGATGCCGATGAGCTTGAAATGAAGGACGAGCAGTAGACACGATACAGACTGAACAAAAAGGAGATTTTGCACATGACTGAGTATTTAAAGGGAACAGTGGCGGACAACGAGGACATACTCGACTTCTGTAACTATGTTTTCAGCCACGACGGCACACCCACAGATTTTGTAAAGCTTGTACCTAAATATTATAAAAAGGGTAACGAAGCACCGAACGAGCACTTTTTGGTAAAGGAAAACTCAAAGATAAAATCCGTTATCGGAAGCTTTAACCTGCAAATGGACATATTGGGAGAAAAAATAAAGACTGCGGGTATAGGAAGCGTGTCTGTTCACCCGTATTCAAGGGGTTCGGGATACATGAAAAAGCTGATGCAGACAGCACGCGAGGAGATGAAGGCAAACGGCGCCGACATAAGCATTCTGGGAGGTCAGCGCCAACGATATGAGCATTTCGGATATGAGCCTGCGGGAGTTGAGATGACATATTCAGTCAACACGTCAAATTTGCGCCACTATGCGGGCGAGATATTTGCAGTATCGTTTAAACAGGTGACTGAGAGCGATACAGACGCTGTCGAATACATAAAACAGCTTCATCAAAAACAGCCGCTTACACTCGACAGGTGCGACAAAAAATATTACGATATTTTAATTTCATGGGACAGTGAAGTATATCTCATAGAATATCAGGGCAAAAGCTGCGGCTATTTTACCTGCAATAAATCATACAGCTATATTTCTGAGCTGGAGCTTGAGAATATGAAGCTTCTGCCATCTGTTATAAAGGAGTTTTTCAGTGAGTTTTCATGCCGTTCTGTAAGCCTTTCTTCTGCGGAATTTGAGTGCGAAAAGACAAGCGTTTTAGCTCAAATCTGCGAGGGCTATAAAGTCGGCTGTAATTATCAGTA
>CALXEM010000060.1 GCA_944387335.1 uncultured Clostridia bacterium
GCGAATGCCGCAATATTAAAGCGGCAAGAAAAACTTGGGCAAACAGCTGTTGCTGTTTGTTAGCATAAAAAGAGAAAAAACAAAGTTTTTTCGGTTCACACAAAATATAAGTTTTTCGTTTCGCATAAAGCGAATGCCGTTATATTGAGCGTTAGCTGATTGACAACAAAAAAATACAAGGAAGAATAAAATTTGCATTTATGAGTTTTCGTAAACGAGAGGTTTATATTTTAAAAAACGA
This sequence comes from uncultured Clostridia bacterium, assembly GCA_944387335.1. Classification (GTDB taxonomy): domain Bacteria; phylum Bacillota; class Clostridia; order Oscillospirales; family Ruminococcaceae; genus CALXEM01. Next base: position 242 of record CALXEM010000060.1, read on the forward strand.
AAATATAGGTACTGCAATATGACAAAATGTTTTAATAATCTTCATTTTCGTAAAATAAAATACTTGAATAACTGAGATTTCCATACTATAATTAAGAATGGTGTTAATCTTTAAACGATTAAGTAAATATCATTAGGGATATTTTGGAGGTCACTATGGAGAAAGAAGTAAAAAGAATTGGTGTTTTAACAAGCGGCGGAGATGCTCCGGGTATGAATGCTGCCATAAGGGCGGTTGTTCGTACAGCTATTAACAGGGGATTTGAAGTAATAGGTATAAAGCAGGGTTACAGCGGTCTTATAAACGGCAATATGGAAAAAATGACTCTCAGAAGCGTTTCCGATATAATGCAGCACGGCGGTACAATGCTTTATACAGCCAGATGCCTTGAGTTCAAAGAGCAGGCAGGTGTCCTTAAAGCCAGAGATGTCTGCATAGAGAACAATATACACGGTATTGTTGTTATCGGCGGCGACGGCTCTTTCCGCGGTGCAAGAGATTTATCCCTTGCAGGTATTCCGTGCGTAGGCGTACCGGGAACTATCGACAACGATATATCATCTTCTGAGTATACTATCGGTTATGATACAGCTATGAATACGGTGGTTGAGTGTGTGGACAAGCTCCGCGACACATCTCTCTCCCATGCGCGCTGTTCCGTTGTTGAGGTTATGGGTCGTCATGCAGGTCACATTGCTCTCAATGCAGGTATTGCATGCGGTGCAACTGCTATACTTGTTCCTGAGATTGAGTATGATGTTGACCGTGATATCGTTGCTAAAATGAAAAAAGCTCTTGAGACAGGTAAACATCACTTTATCATAGTTGTAGCTGAGGGCGTAGGCCATGTTGAAGAGCTCGCTAAAGAGATTGAGGCTAAAACAGGCGTTGAGTCCCGTGCAACAGTTATCGGTCACATTCAGCGTGGAGGTTCTCCTTCACTGCGCGACAGAGTGCTCGCAAGTGTAATGGGTAACTATGCTGTTGATTTGCTTGAAAAGGGAATAGGTAACCGTGTTGTTGTTATGAAGGATAACAAGGTTGTTGACTACGATATTCTCGAAGCACTCAACATGAAGAAAACTATTGATATGGATTTAATGCGCATTGCAAACGAAATATCCATCTAATCAGAACTGAAATAGGAATTATAAAGGAATTGGCAAACTCTCGTCGATTCCTTTATTTTTAGACATGCGATTTCACATAATAAAAATAGAGTTTAATTTTATGAAATATATTTACCTTATTGAAATAGTATGGTAAAATTACTTTAGCATTTCATATTTTAAGGAGTTGAAAGAAATGGCGGTTTCAAAAGTTTATTTTTCTGACTTGAGAACAAATTCCGGTAAAAACCTTTTGGAAAAGCTCGAAAAGCTTATTAAAAAGGCAGGTATAGCTGATATTGATTTTAAAGATAAATTTACAGCTATAAAAATTCATTTTGGTGAGCCTGGAAACCTTGCTTTTCTGCGTCCTAACTATGCAAAAGTAGTTGCAGATGTAGTAAAAGAGCTCGGCGGTAAACCATTTTTGACTGACTGCAATACACTTTATGTAGGTGGCAGAAAAAATGCACTCGATCATATCGACGCTGCATATACAAACGGATTTTCTCCATTTTCGACAGGCTGTCACGTTATTATAGGAGACGGATTAAAGGGTACTGACGAGATAGCTGTACCTGTTGAGAACGGCGAATATGTAAAAGAAGCTAAAATAGGCAGAGCTGTAATGGATGCGGATATTTTCATTACACTCACACACTTTAAGGGACATGAGCTTACAGGCTTTGGCGGTACGCTGAAAAATATCGGTATGGGCTGCGGTTCACGTGCGGGAAAAATGGAGATGCACAACAGCGGAAAACCCCATGTTGTACAGGAGAGATGTGTTGGCTGTAAGACTTGTCAGCGTAACTGTGCTCATTCTGCCATTACTTTTGATGAAAACAGAAAAGCTTCAATAAACCATGATTTCTGCGTAGGCTGCGGAAGATGTATCGGTTCATGTAATTTTGACGCCATTGAATCACCAAACGATGAGTCAAACGATATTCTCAATAAGAAAATTGCCGAGTACACATATGCAGTTGTAAACGGACGTCCTAATTTCCACATAAGCCTTGTTGTGGATGTATCACCTTTCTGTGACTGCCACGGCGAGAATGATTTGCCAATAGTACCTGATGTAGGTATGTTTGCGTCATTTGACCCTGTTGCGCTTGATATGGCATGTGTTGACGCGTGCAAGAAACAGCAGGTTATAAAGAGAAGCTACCTTGAGGAGCAGTATTCAGAGCACGAGCACTGTGACTGCCACCACCACAGCCATGCTTCTAAAGACCATTTCGGTATTACACATCCTGACACAAACTGGGAAGTAGGTATAGACCACGCTGTTAAGCTCGGACTTGGAAATAAAGAATATGAGCTTGTTGTTGTAAAATAAATTAAGCGTTATAAAAATAAAAGCAGAGTATATTCGCCCTAAATGAGGCGCATATATTCTGCTTTTTTGTTTATGAATTAGTAAAAAAATAATCCTGTACCGCAAAAGCGGTACAGGATTTAAAGTTTAAATTAAATATCTGATTACAGACCGAGGAACTCACGCATAATAGCTGTGATTTTCTGTGCTTCCTCAATAGTGGACTGCTCGCAGAAAATACGGATAAGAGGCTCTGTTCCGGAGAAACGGCAGATAATCCAGCCGCCGTTTTTGAAGTAAACCTTGCAGCCGTCGAGATAGGAAACTTTCTCAACTTCGATTGGGAACTCAGGGAGTTTTTTCTCAACGAAGAGAAGCTCTTTGAGCTCTTCTTTCTTCTCGTGGCTGAACTTGCAGTCATACTCGCTCATCTCGAAGTTGCCGAACTGCTCGTGGATTTCATCAAGGATAGATGTAAGAGGTTTGTTGATTACGCAGAGCATCTCAACGAGGAGTGCAGCAGCGTAGATACCGTCTTTACCGCTGATATGTCCGCGAACTGTAAGACCGCCGGAGCTCTCACCGCCGATAACAGCATCTTTCTCGTCCATCTTGGAGGAGATGTGTTTAAATCCAACAGGAACCTCATAGCATACCTCGCCGAAGCTCTCAGCAAGTTTATCCATAAGGTGAGTTGTAGCGATATTTCTTACAGCAGGACCTTTCCAGCCCTTGTATTTAACGAGATAGTAGTAGAGGAGAACGAGGATATCGTTCGGGTGAATGAAGTTACCCTTAGAGTCGATGATACCGATTCTGTCAGCGTCACCGTCTGTTGCGATACCCATATCGTAACCGCCCTCAACAACCATCTGACGAAGTCTTACAAGTGTTGCAGCAGATGGGGAAGGAAGCTTACCGCCGAAGAGTGCGTCGTGTCTGTCGTTGATTACGTCAACAGAGCAGCGGCATGTGAGAAGAACTGTCTGCAAAGAGGATTTACTTACACCGAACATTGGGTCGAGAAGAATTCTGAGATTTCTCTTTTTGATTGTCTCCTGATCAAGAATGGCAAGAATACTGTCGAGGTATGGATTCATTGGATTTATGTACTCAACGAGTCCGCACTCGAGAGCCTCTTTGATAGGCATGTGCTTAACGTCGTCGATTGTGATTTTTGCAATCTCAGCCTCAATATCGTTTGTAACGAGCTCTGTTGCGTCACGGCCACCCTCTGTAAATACCTTGATACCGTTGTACTCAGCAGGGTTGTGGCTTGCTGTAACAGCCATACCGTATTTAGCGCCAGTTCTCTTAACCTCAAACATGATGATAGGTGTAGGAGCATCATAGTTGATGATCTGAGATTTTATTCCGTTGCCAGCAAAAACCTCAGCTGCCCATCTTGCAGTTGTATCGGAGAGGAAACGTCTGTCATAACCGATAATAACTGTTGTATCCTGTACATTCTCACGTACCATTTTGTTAACGAGTCCCTGAGTGAGAAGGTCAACATTTGAACGAATGAAGTCATCGCCGATGATAGCTCTGAAACCGCCTGTACCAAATTTAATCATTTATGTTCACCCCGTAAAATATTTTCACAATATTCAAGATCCTCAACTGTATTTACACCGAGAATCTCATCGTCATCGTGTATAGTGTATGTGCCTATTTTTGCACCGAGCTCTCTGAGAAGCTCAGGTGCATCGGTGAGATAATACTCCCCCTGATTGTTGTTGTTCTTTAAGTTTCCGAGAACTGAGAAAAGCTTTTTGGAATCAAACACATAGACACCGACATTCAGCTCATTTATTTTGAGCTGTTCATCGTTGCAGTCACGCTCTTCAACAACTGCTGTAAAGTTACCGTCTTTATCTCTGATAACTCTGCCGTAAGCATAGCCTTTGTCAGAAACACCTGTTAAAACGGTGCAGTCATTTTTTTCGTCTTTATGTGTCTGCATAAGCTTTTCAAATGTCGAACGCTTTAAAAGCGGCATATCTCCGTAGCATATAAGGACAGGGCCGTCGTAATCTTCAAACTGCTCCCTTGCCATATTTACCGCATGTCCTGTACCAAGCTGTTCGCTCTGAACGGCATAGCTGTACTCATCACCGAGATATTCGCATACAAGTTCTTTTTTGTATCCAACAACAACAGTTACATCTTTTTTGTTTAAGAACGATAAATTGTCAGTAACATAACCTAAAAGAGGTTTATTGTCAGCCACTCTGAGAACTTTAGGCATATCGTGCTGCTCGGATAAAAGGCGTTTGCCTTTACCTGCTGCCAAAACGATTGCTCTCATTTATAGATTCACTCCTGACAGGATAATTTATTATCCATTCTTTTTCTAAAAGCAAAATCCTGTATGCGATTTTAAAAACCGCATACAGAAATGCTTTAAAATCAAAT
>CALXEM010000061.1 GCA_944387335.1 uncultured Clostridia bacterium
AGCATATTTGGAAAGCTCAGCTCTTGGAGCAGGAATAGCTTTGAGCATTATCTCATCGAGGATATAAATTCTTGCTTTTCTTGTCTTTTCGAATGCCTCTTTGATTATATCGAGTGTAAGACCGTCAACTTTGATATCAACCTGAATAGCTGTGATACCGTTGTGAGTGCCGCCTACCTTAAAGTCCATATCGCCGAAGAAGTCCTCAAGTCCCTGAATATCAACCATAGTCATCCAGCGATCGCCCTCTGTGATAAGTCCGCAGGAAATACCGGCAACAGGAGCTTTAATCGGAACACCTGCATCCATAAGAGCAAGTGTAGAACCGCAGATTGAACCCTGAGATGTGGAACCGTTGGAAGAGAGAACCTCGGAAACGAGTCTGTAAGCATAAGGGAACTCCTCAACAGGAGGAATTACAGGCTCAAGAGCACGCTCTGCGAGTGCACCGTGACCGATTTCACGTCTGCCCGGACCTCTGCTTGGCTTTGTCTCACCTACGGAGTAGGACGGGAAGTTGTACTGGTGCATATAGCGCTTGGACTCTTCGCCGTCGATGCCATCTAAAATCTGAGCGTCACTTACAGGTCCGAGAGTAGCTATTGTCATAACCTGAGTCTGACCTCTTGTAAACATACCTGAACCGTGAACACGGGGGATAAGGCCTACCTCAGCAGCGAGCGGACGGATTTCGTCGAGCTTTCTGCCGTCAACACGTTTGCCCTCATCGAGAAGCCATCTGCGTACTACAAATTTCTGGAGCTTGTAGATGCACTCATCTATCATAGCTGTCTGCTCTGGATATTTCTCATCAAACTCAGCGTGGATAGACTCGATAACAGGAGCAAGTCTTTCCTCACGGATATTTTTATCATCTGTATCAAGAGCAAACTTGATATTGTCGATTGCAAAATCTTTAATTGCCTCGAACATGTCGTGGTCAACTTCCTGAGACTCAAATGTAAATTTCTCTTTACCAATCTCAGCGGTAACACTCTTTATGAATGCTACCATTTTCTTGTCCTCTTCGTGACCTACTGCGATAGCCTCGAGCATAAGGTCCTCAGGAACTTCATTAGCGCCTGCCTCAATCATTACGATTTTATTCTCTGTACCTGAAACAGTAACGCTCATCTGAGAGAGCTTGCGCTGCTCAGCATTTGGGTTGATAACAGGCTTATTGTCGATAAGTCCCATGGATACGGAAGCAACAGGTCCGTTGAAAGGAATATCGGAAATGCACAGTGCAAAAGATGTACCGAGCATACCTGCAAGCTCAGGAGAGTGGTCCATGTCAACAGAGAGAACTGTTACAACAACGCTTACGTCGTTGCGCATATCTTTAGGGAAAAGAGGTCTTATCTGACGGTCAATAACACGGGAAGTGAGTATTGCCTTCTCAGTAGGACGTCCCTCTCTCTTCATAAATGAGCCAGGGATTTTACCGACAGCGTACAATTTTTCCTCATAGTCAACTGAAAGCGGGAAGAAATCAACGCCCTCACGTGGCTTTGGAGCAGCTGTTACGTTTACCATAACAGTTGTTTCGCCGTAGCGTACAAGACAAGAAGCGTTTGCAAGACCTGCCATTTTACCGGTTTCAAAGCTTATTTTTTCGCCGGCATAGTCTGTTTCAAATACTCTGAAATTCTCAAACATATTAACTTACCCTTTCCTTTGTTTTATTGCATCTTAAGATGACTTAAAAACCGACGGGGTGAGTTTAGCAATAAATCCTGTACCGCACATTCTTTGCGGTATACGATTCACTGCTAAACATCTCCGCCCCTTTATCGGTTTAATGCTGAAAATGAACAAAAAGGCGTTGCTGCAAAAAGCTTATTTTGCAGCAACCCCTTTGCATCTGTAAATTACTTACGGAGACCGAGTTTAGCAACGATTGCACGGTAACGCTCGATATCCTTTTTCATGAGATAGTTGAGCAGGTTTCTTCTGTGACCAACCATTTTGAGAAGTCCACGACGGGAGTGGTGGTCCATTTTGTGAACTTTGAGGTGTTCTGTGAGGTCGTTAATTCTCTTTGTGAGAATAGCGATCTGAACCTCTGGGGAACCTGTATCGTTCTCGTGAAGTTTGTTAGCTTCGATTACAGCTGTTTTCTGTTCTTTGAGCATCATAGTAGTTTATCCACCTTTTTCAAAAATTTATTCAGCCTGTGAACATAGCATACGGATGGTGAATATCCCTGTCGGGCTTATGCCGTAAGCCATGTAAACGGCCGCAATATCTTAGTTATTATATCACAGGGTATTGTCGTTGTAAATAGTATTTTGGATAAAATCTCCGACAATTTTCTGCGCTTTTAGACTGTCGGAATGTATCTGTGCTTTAAGTGCGTCTATACTCTCAAATTTTATCTCCCCGCGCAGCTTTTCAATAAAGCTTACAGGTATATTTTTTTCGTATAAATCGCCGTCAAAGCCTATGATATATGTCTCGGCAAGCACTCTGTCCGAGCCTACTGTCGGCTTTACACCCACGTTTGTAACTGACGGATAAAATTTTCCGTCTATTTCGGTAACAGTAGCATATACGCCGAACTGAGGTATCAAAAATCCGTCGTCAAACGCCTGATTTATAGTCGGTGCATTTATCCTGCGGCCTAATTTTCTGCCGCTTATCACTTTAAAATCTATTGTAAAAGGCTTTGTTAAAAGCTTTTGCGCCAACGGCATATCGCCGTTTAACACAGCCTGTCTTATCCTTGTTGAGCTGACATCCTCGCCGTTTAATTTGACCTTAGGTATAACCTGAAGCTTTACGGAATATTCCTCACACAGCTTTTTTAGTTCACCGGCACCGCATTCAGCATTTTTTCCGAAACGAAAATCCTCACCGCAGGAAAGCGCCTTTGCGTTCATTTCTTCAAGCAGAATTTTCTCAAAAAATTCTCTGCCGCTCATGTCTTTAAAGTCGCTGAAATCAGGGGCAAATATATATTTTACACCAAGTGAATATATCATTTTTTCCTTGTCAGCCTCTGTCATTATGGAAGAAAAGCCCGACTTTGATTCAGGAGCTTTTTCATTGTGCGACAGATTAAACGTAAATACAGCAGGTACAAGCTCATCACCCGCCGCTTTTACAGCAGCGCCTATAACCGCTCTGTGTCCTGCGTGTACTCCGTCAAAAAATCCGAGTGCTACACTGCTTGCCTTTTTTTCTTTGTTAGACTTTTTTTCAATCATAATCGGGTTCACTTCTCTCCTAAACAGGTTTTTGACTTCGTTTTGCAAACAGTTTTCTTATTCTTACATTATTCTCATCGTCAATATACGCAGTGCCCAAAAAAGCTCTTTTATCCTGCCCCAAAGCTTCATATACAGCAAAATCTCTGTCTTTATATTTTATACAGTCAAACCGCTGAGCATTCATTTTGAGCCCGTTGCAGAAATAATATGCGTCATGGCTGTTCATGCAGACAGCGTCCATTGATTCAAACGCCCTCTCAACCGGTATAACCGCCCGCTCAAGTTCACCCTCTGACTTCATTTTCTCAAGCTCCGGCAGAGTATAACACATATCCAGCGAAAATCCTGCCGCCTTTGTCCTTGTAAGCGCCGTCATAACAGCACCGCAGCCAAGACAAGCGCCTATATCGTCACAGAGAGTTCTGATGTATGTTCCCTTTGAGCAGTCAACGTCTATTGTGTATTCATTTTCAGCCTCATTGCAGTCGGTGAGTTCTACTGAATATATCGTCACCTTTCGCTCGGGACGTTCCACCGTCTTTCCTGCACGTGCGAGCTCATAGAGCTTTTTTCCGCCTATTTTAACGGCAGAATACATCGGCGGCACCTGTGTTATTTCTCCCCTGAAGCTCTCCAGCGCACGCTCAACGTCGGCTTTTTTGACATTCACTTCATTTTGTGAGAGCACCTTACCCGTTATATCCAGAGTATCGGTCGTCAAACCAAGACGCATTGCGGCACGGTAGGATTTATCCTGCACCGGCATACAGTCGCACGCCTTTGTGGCGGCACCTATAAACACGGGCAAAACCCCGACAGCCATCGGGTCAAGAGTACCGGCGTGTCCTATTTTTCTTGTACCGAATATGCCCCTTAGCTTTGCTACAACATCAAATGAAGTAAAGCCGGCAGGCTTATTTACCAGTATTATTCCGTCGATAACCGGCACATCCTTTCTATATGCTATATACTATATGCTATATGCTTAATACTTATAAAGACTTCTGCTTTTTCAGCTTTTCGTTTTCAGACAGAGCCTTGTCTGCGGCCTCGGAAATTTTCTGTATGACCTCTTCAAGTCCGCCGTTAATAAAACATCCGGCTGCCCTGAGATGTCCGCCGCCACCAAACTGCGCGCATATTTCGGCTGCATTTATGCTCTTTGCCGTCCTTACGCTTATCTTATATCCGTTTTCGCGTTCTCTCAGCGTAATTCCTATTTTCACACCCTTTATCTGATACGGAACCGAGCTTAAGCTCTCAAGCTCGTTCTCATTTGATCCGGTCTTGTGCAGAATATCCTTTGTTATGTATATAAGTGCACATTTTTTATTGTGAAAATATCTTACGCTGTTAAGTACATACTGCTCAACTGCTATTCGGCTTACTGATTTTACTTCAAACATCTGCCTGTTTATCTCTGAAAAATCAATTCCGCATTCAATAAGCCTTGCCGCAAAGCGATGACTCTGAGCAGTTGTATTTGAATATCTGAAACAGCCTGTATCAGTCGATATGCCTGTGTACAGACATGTCGCTATCTGTGTGTCTATCCCTGCGCCCAAAAAATCTATGAGTTTTAAGATTATTTCTGCTGTTGCCGCCGAATCCGATTCCAGTAAGGTGTATTCGGCATAGTCTGTATTCGATGAGTGGTGATCTATGCACAGGTTTATTTTGTCATAGTAATCTGACATTTTATCTCCCAGCAAAACAGGAGAAGCGACATCAACCGCCACAATATACGGCTCGCTTGTGTCCGGAATACACGGCTTTTCGCCGTTGTACATGAATTTAAAATTCTCCGGAAAGCCGTCAGTACAGTATACAGATACAGTCTTTTTAAGCTTTCTGAGCGCAAATGTCAATGCAAGCGCGCTTCCCAGAGTATCTCCATCCGGGTTTTGGTGTGAAAGTATCAGTATATTGTCATTGTCGCAGAGCAGCTGAGCCGCCCTGTTTAGATCAATCCTCATCGTTTTCCTTCCTCTTTATATCGTGTAATAGCTGATTTATGTGTGCGCTGTATTCTATTGAATCATCAGCTTCAAAAGTTATCTGCGGAGTATGTCTCATAGAGAGCCTGTTTGAAAGCTCTCTTCTTACATATCCTGCCGCATTTTTAAGTCCCTTAACAGCGTTTTTTGCCGCATCATAGCCGTCCATTGAACTTACATAAACCTTGCAGTAAGACAAATCATGCGATAAGTCAACCTTAACTATTGTAAGCATACCGTTTATTCTCGGGTCTTTAAGTGTTCTGAATATATCGGTAAGTTCTCTCTTTACATCCTCTGCCGTTCTGCTGAATTTAAAAGAAGCCATTATTTTTTCGCCTCCTTCTCCTTTTTTATTTTAATAATTGTAAAACGGCGGCAAAGCGGCTTTTATTTAAAACCGTCTTAAGCCGCCGCCTTTATTTTTTATAATCTATTATAAGTCGTCGCGGTATTCCTCTACCTCGTATGCCTCAAATATATCGGCCTCTTTAGTGTCAGCGAATTTCTCAAGGCTCATACCACACTCATAGCCGGAAGCAACCTCTTTAACGTCATCTTTAAAGCGCTTGAGGCTGTCGAGCTTGTCGTCTGCAACTATGATACCGTCACGTACAATTCTGATATTCGCAGAACGTGTAATCTTGCCCTCGAGCACATAGCATCCTGCAACAGTACCTACATTGCTTATCTTGTAAACCTGTCTTACCTCGGCGCGTCCGAGCTCAACGTCACGGTACTTAGGAGCGAGCATACCCTTCATAGCGGACTTAACATCCTCTATTGCGTCGTAGATAATGCGGTACATTCTCATCTCTACGCCGTCACGCTCAGCCATATCTCTTGCGATAGGGTCAGGACGAACGTTAAAGCCTATGATAATTGCATTTGAAGCTGTTGCGAGCATTACGTCGGACTCACTTACAGCACCTACTGCACTGTGGATAACTCTTACTCTTACTTCATCGTTTGAAAGCTTTTCAAGCGACTGTTTTACAGCCTCGGCAGAACCCTGTACATCTGCCTTTACGATTACAGGAAGTTCTTTTACTGAACCCTGAGCTATCTGTGAGAACAGGTTATCAAGAGTTACCTTCTGATAGGACTTGAATACCTCTTCCTTAGCCTCCTGCTTTCTCTGCTCTACAAGCTCTCTTGCAAGGCGTTCGTCCTCAACCGCGTTAAATGTATCACCAGCGGAAGGAACCTCTGCAAGACCTGTTATCTCAACAGGAACGCTCGGTCCTGCCTCGTCTATGCGGTTTCCTCTGTCGTCCTGCATAACTCTTACACGTCCGACTGACATACCTGCGATAATTACATCGCCTGTGTGGAGTGTACCGTTCTGTACAAGAAGTGTTGCAACAGGACCGCGGCCCTTGTCGAGTCTTGCCTCGATTACAGCACCTTTTGCACGTCTGTCAGGGTTAGCTTTAAGCTCTTTCATGTCAGCAACAAGCTGTACCATCTCAAGCAGCTCGTCTATACCCTGCTGAGTTTTTGCGGATACAGGAACGCAGATAACGTCTCCGCCCCACTCCTCAGGAACAAGTCCGTACTCCGTGAGCTCCTGCTTAACTCTGTCAGCATTTGCAGCCTCTTTATCCATTTTGTTTATTGCAACGATAATGGATACCTCAGCAGCCTTAGCGTGGTTTATAGCCTCTACTGTCTGCGGCATTATACCGTCGTCAGCAGCTACAACGAGGATAGCTATATCAGTTACCTGAGCACCTCTCATACGCATTGATGTAAATGCCTCATGTCCAGGAGTATCGAGGAATGTGATTTGTTTATCGTTGACGGATACTCTGTAAGCACCGATATGCTGTGTGATACCGCCTGCCTCTGTGGAAGTTACATTTGCATTTCTGATAGCGTCGAGCAGTGATGTTTTACCGTGGTCAACGTGTCCCATTACAACTACAACAGGGCTTCTCTCAACGAGCTGGTCGCTTGTGTCGTCGGAGTCGTCGATAAGTCTGTCCTCGATAGTTACAACTACTTCATGCTCTACCTTAGCGCCTATCTCCATTGCAACGAGTGAAGCTGTATCAAAGTCGATTACATCTGAAATTGACGCCATAACGCCGTTCATCATAAGCTTTTTGATAATCTCAGCAGCCTGTACTTTAAGCTTGAGAGCAAGCTCACCGACAGTAATCTCGTCAGGGATAGTGATTTCAAGCTTCTGTCTTCTCTGACGCTCCATTTCGAGTTTGCGGAGTTTTGCCTCCTCTTTCTCTTTTCTGGACTGGAACGGCTTATTCTTCTTAGCAGATTTCTGGTTTAATTTCTGCTTTTTAACGCCTGTATCCTTGCGCGCCATGTTTGTAGGAGCGATTGTCTCATATCTCTCGTTGTATTTATCCAAATCAACGCTTGCAGCCTTGATGTCAATGTGTCTTCTCTCAAATACCTCTTCACCGTTTTCCTTAACGATTGTAGGCTGACGGTTTACAACTGTCTTTGCAGATGCAGGTGTCATTTTAACAGCTTTCTGAGCAAGCTTTTCCTGACGTCTTTCGTTTTTCTCAGCTAATGTATTGTTAAAGTTTTTATCCTTGTCGAATGTGCGCTGAGGTCTGTTTTGTCTGTCAGATTTGTCAAATCTGTCGTTTCTGCGTCCGTCCTGCTGCTGACCTTTGTTGTCAAACTGACGCTGAGGTCTGTCAGATTTTTCGAATCTGTCATTTCTGCGTCCGTCCTGCTGCTGACCTTTGTTGTCAAACTGACGCTGAGGTCTGTCGGATTTTTCAAATCTGTCGTTTCTGCGTCCGTCCTGCTGATTTTTGTTCTCAGTCTGGCGCTGTGGCTTTGTGTTTGTGTTTGTGCTTGTACTTGTATTTGTATCCTGTTTTTCTGCGCGGCGTGCTTCCTGAGGTTTATTTTCAGGCTGACGCTGCGGTTTTTCCGCTTTTACAGTCTGTTTATCCTCTGTCTTTGGTTTTGGTGTACGCTTCGGCTGATTGCTGTTATCTGTCATATCATTTTCCTTTTTATCATTATTGTCAGAGGTTTGTGGCTTTACGTTCTGCTGTGCAAAATATTTATCAAAGCTTTCAACCTGATTTTTCTGTGTAAAATGCTCGAACACAACATTCAGTTCCTGTTCGGTCAAAGCCGTCATGTGTTTTTTGGGCGTATCAAAAAATTTTCCCAAAAGCTCTATTACGTCTTTGCTTGGTACATTCAGATCCTTTGCAACTTCATGCACACGATACTTTACTACCATACGCTGTCTTCCTCCTCCGTTACTGTTTATATCTCATCAATTCAAATCTGCACAAAGTGTTCTGAGCTTTTTATTAAGTCCCATATCCAGAACAGCGATTATTCCGGATTTTTTTGAGACAGCAAAGAGCACCTCGTCCATTGTTACAGGCATTTTTATTATCTGAGCGCCGTATTCCTCGCAGAAAAATCTAACTTCTTTCAAGGACTTTTCCGAAAGGTCGGAACAAACAAAAACATACTGAGTTTTTCCGAGCATGACGCTGTCCTTTACAAGGTCAAAGCCCAAAAGCAGTTTTCCCGCTCTCTTTGACATTGAAACGGTGTTTATCGCCTTTTGTCTTAACATTTCGTTTATCTCAGGTGTATTACTCAACTTCTGTCAGCTCCGTATATAATTTTTCGTAGATTTCATCGGGTATCTGTACCGAAAAAGAACGCTCAATTCTCTTTGTCTTTTTAGCTTTTGCAAGACAATCGGGATTTTTGCAGATATATGCCCCGCGTCCTGCTTTTCGTCCTGTCAAATCAACGCTTATATCGCCCTCAGGACTTTTTACAATGCGCACAAGCTCACGTTTAGGCTTCATTTCGCCGCAGCCGCTGCACATTCTCATCGGTATTTTTTTAGTCTGCATTGTCCCACCGTCCTTTTAAAGCATTTAATTATTCAGCGTCGGAATTTTCGTTTTCCTGTACATTAGCAGCACTCTCTGCACGTATATCAATCTTCCAGCCTGTAAGTCTTGCTGCAAGGCGTGCGTTTTGTCCCTTGTTTCCTATTGCGAGGGAAAGCTGTGAATCAGGCACTGTGACTCTGCATGATTTTGCCTGCTCGTCGCATATCTCAACGTCTACTACCTGAGCAGGTGAAAGTGCAGCAGAGATAAGCTGTGCAGGATCGTCGGAGTATTTTATAACGTCTATTTTCTCTCCGCCGAGCTCCTCAACGATTTTAGCAACACGTGCGCCCTTAGCACCGATACATGCGCCTACTGCGTCTACATTCGGGTCCTTGCTGACAACTGCAATTTTAGTTCTTGAGCCTGCTTCTCTTGAGATAGCTTTAACCTCAACAGTTCCGTCGAATATCTCAGGAACCTCCATCTCAAACAGTCTCTTTACAAGTCCCGGATGTGTTCTTGAAATCATAACGCGCGGACCTTTGTCTCTGTCTGCAACCTCAACTACATATACCTTAATGTGGTCGCCCTCTTTGAGCACCTCGCCCGGAACCTGCTCGTTTTTAGGGAGAGTAGCCTCATTTTTGCCGAGTTCAAGAGTTACTGTACCCTTTTTCGGGTCTGTTCTTACAACAACAGCAGAGAGTATCTCGTGCTCCTTGCTCTGGAATTCCTGTATCATCTGACCTCTTTCAGCCTCACGGATACCCTGACGGATAACGTGTTTTGCTGTCTGAGCGGCAATTCTTCCGAACTGCTTTGTCTCAAGGTGAATTTCAACAGTGTCGCCGACAGACGCGTTTGCGTCGTATCTTCTTGCATCCTCTATAAGTATTTCAGTTGCAGGATTTGCAATCTCCTCAACTACGTTTTTTGTGATTGCAACGTCAAAACGGCTGCGAACAGGGTCGATGTCTACTATTACGTTTTCAACTCCGCCGAAATCACGTTTAACAGCAATAGCTATTGCATTTCTTATTTTCTCCAAAAGATATTCTGCTGAAATTCCCTTTTCCTTTTCAAGGAGTGCCAGCGCCTCAAAAAATTCGGTATTCATGGTTTTTAAAGTCCCCCTTATATTTTTATGCGTTTAAAGATGTATATTCTTTTTTATTTACTCAACAGCTGCACCGCAGCCATGTTAAAGCCTAATCTTCATTGTCATAATATGTATCTACAAGCCTGATATACGATGTCTCGGATTTTTTAAACTGCATTTCAACATCGTCGTCCAAAAGCATTGTTATACCGTTTTCATCATAACCTGTAAGCTCGCCCACAAAATCTCTCACACCTTCAACAGGTCTTATAAATCTAACCTGTATAGGGCTTCCGATAAATTTCTGAAAATGCCAGTCACGTACAAGGTCTCTTTCCACACCCGGAGAGGACACCTCTAAAACATAACTCTGTTCAATAGGGTCGGCTTCATCCAAAACAGTGCTGAGCTCACGGCTTACTTTTTCGCAGTCGTCAATGTTGACGCCGCCGTCTTTATCTATAAATATTCTCAAAAACCAAACGGAACCCTCTTTTTCATAGCGCACGTCCCATAAATCAACGCCGTACTTTTCAGCAACCGGCTGAGCTAACTCAGTTACAACGGCAACTGTATTAGGCTTATTTCCTGCCAAAGTGCAACACCTTCCCTTAAATATTTAATCTTAAAATTTATCTGTCAGGCAATAAAAGTGCTTAACATAAACGAAAGAGCGGGTTTTTAACTGCCCACTCTTTCCTTTACTCCTTATTACAAGTATTAGTTTACCACACCGAAAAATAAAGTTCAAGATAAATTTCAAAATAAAGGCGTCCGCAAGCTGTTTTAAAGCAAATTTCAGCGAATTATACTATTACACCGCACTGCAAAGCTGATTTTATCCCTAAAAAGCCGACTTTTAAGGCTTTCATTCCTCCATTTGCTTTGCCAAAAACATAGCCGCCGCCTGTATAAGCTTTACGTTTACCTGCAAATTCACGTGTGCATTTTCGGATTCGAGCATAACCACCGCTCCGCATACATCTCCCGACGCCAATATCGGTATAGCCGCAAATGCCTCTTTCTCAAAACCCTCTATCGGTATGAGCTTTTCGCTCTTTTTATCGTTTATAAAGCTTCTGCGCTCCTCCATCAAGGCTTCCAGCGCACCTGTCACTCTGCGCTCTGAAATCTCCTTTTTGGACATTCCCGCAGCCGATACAACGCGTTCTTTGTCACATATAATAACAGGACTTGCACATACTTTAAACAGTACCTCCGCATACTGGTGTGCAAATGTACCCAATTCCCCCACAGGAGAATATTTCTTAAAAATAACTCTTCCGTCGCTGTCCGTATATATCTCCAAAGGGTCGCCCTCTCTTATCCTCATTGTACGGCGTATCTCCTTCGGTATTACCACCCTGCCCAAATCGTCGATTCTACGAACAATACCTGTTGCTTTCATATATAAATTCTCCTTTGTTTAGATAATTGAAAACCTAATGTTCCTTTTTTTGATTTTGATTCACTTTGGGAACTTTTGTAGCGATATTTCTATTATCTGTTAACAAAGGAGTTTTATACTGTTTTATTTAATTATCGTTTATTATTATTTTAATTTATATTCCATAATTACGCTGCTTTGTTTTTGAGGAAGATGAATCTTTATGGCATTGCTTCCGATAAACGTATTTCCAGTATTAAGATCATTAAACAAATACTCTTGATTTTCAACGGTTGATTTCAATTGGATTTCAACATTATCAAAAGGCGAATTTTTTCTTCTAAACGCCATAACAATTCCGCTTTGAGCTTCATTATCGTGATACTGCCAGATAGCCCAAACCGTACTGTCAAACACATTTGAACCGTGATTATAAAAATCCATAGAAAAATATTTTCGAATTTTTCTGTATTCGTCTGTTATTTGTTTTGCCCATTTAAAATCTTCTTCATTCATACTTTGGAATATAGCATTATAGAAAGCACCGCCCCAACTCGAAGAATAGGAACTTCTGATTGCATAAGTATCGTTTTTGGTTTTGCTTGTGCAACCGTTATAGGGCAGATATGCAGAAATATTGGCATTGTGCGTCTGCAACACCTCCGGATTTTCATTGAAGTTGCATTGATAGTCGCTTCTAAAAAACGGAATAGAACGCTTTAAAGTTTCAATGTCAATTCTTCTACCACCCGAAGCACAATTATCAATCAGTAAATCAGGGTGTTTCTCAAGCAACCTATCCCAAAGCTCATACATTCCCATAATGTGCTTTATTTCGGTAATGCCTCGGCGATTTGGTTCGTCATTTTCTTTAAAATAAGAAGTAAGCCAATCATTAAAATCTTGACGATAGCACGAAAGGTCTAATTTACACACGTATTCTAAAAGGAAATTAAGCACGTATTCAAAGGCTTCTTTATTTCCATAATTTAAGATAGTATTTGCATTGTCCGGCAATTTCAAAAACCAATCGGGATGTTCTTTTGTAATTGGCGTTCCTTTGATCGCACACTCGGGTTCAAACCAAAGCATAAGATTCATTCCGGCATTTTTTGCGGCATCACGAACATCAATCAAATCATTTGGATGGACACGTTTGTTTACTTCCCATTCACCTGTATGCTCTCCCCAATCTCCGCTAAAAGCGTCATCACATTTCGTACACTGTCCATACCAGCCTGCATCAATCCAGACATCTTCAAATTTAATATCATGCGCTTTCAATTCATTTATTCTTTTAATCATTTCCTCGCTTTTAAGTCCACCCCAAAGCTCACACGCCATGAGACCATCTCGTGTAGCGTTGGTATTACTTCTATGAGAAAAATGGTTCTTTATAAGCTTACGAAATTTATTGTGTTTATCCTCCAACTCGGTATAACCCATAATAAGCGTAGATGATGTGCGAATTTTTTCGCCCGATTTTAAATAGAAATTGGTTTCTTTAAGACCGCTTCTCATCTTGATGCCATTTTCCGTTTTAGAAAATTCCGACATCCAATCGCCTGTCCAACCCACAGCCGCAATATAACCTTCACCATTTTCCGTTACATCAAAAAACGGCATCATTCCTTCGCTTGAGCGTCCACCGATATTACCAAATTGCTTTTTGGGTGTTTTGTCAAGATATTCGTAATTAAAATTGTATTCTGTAGCACTTACCTTATCATTTTCCCAATAAAACCTACTTTCTACCATTCCGTTCATGGTTATAACACAAGCATCACCTTCTACAGGCTTATATCCTGATTTTGCTTGTCTTGGGTATGTTAAAGGAAATACTGTATCACAATCGCAAATATTGGATATAATTTGTGAATTGCTGTCACTTTTGTTTTCAAAGTATAGCACCCATTCTACCGCATCATACTCTTTATACTCTTTACAGACTACTTGTACAGTTACACCCTTTTCTAATTCATAAACCGCATTGTTTTCTGCTGAAAAAACACACCGCTTTTCTCCATAACTAAAACTAAACTCTTTTCTCATTGCTTTTCACCTTTTATGTTATTTTTTAAATTTTCAATGCACCACAACACCATAATTATACCCTGCCTGTATGCTATTTAATATTTAAAATATCAATTGGATTTTTGTAAAGCATTGTATTCCAATCCTCTTCATTTCCACCCATTGCTATATATCCTTTATATTGCAAATCAAAAATATAGCCTAATCCCTCTGTATGTTGTGAAGAGCTTAAGTGTAAACCATTCGTTTTACTGTTGCAAAAATCACTATGTATACAATAATCGTTAGATAACAGAATTTTATCTGAATATCCTTTTTGGCACAGGTTGACTAATGTTTCTGCAATAGTGTTTAAATTGTGTGGATAGCAATGGCATTGATCCATACAAATATAACACCCTGTCTTTAA
>CALXEM010000062.1 GCA_944387335.1 uncultured Clostridia bacterium
CCACACCGGTCACAGTACCTCCTGTACCTGCACCAGCTACAAATATATCCACCTTTCCGTCAGTATCTTTCCATATCTCAGGACCTGTTGTCTTATAATGTGCATTTGTGTTAGCTGGGTTTACAAACTGTCCTGCAATCACAGCGTTTTCTGTCTGCGCAGCAATTTCATCTGTTTTTTTTATAGCGCCGCTCATTCCCTCTTTTGCAGGTGTCAGCACAATTTCAGCGTTATATGCGCGTATGAGTTTTTGACGCTCTACGCTCATGCTTTCAGGCATAACGATAATACATCTGTATCCCTTTACAGACGCCGCCATTGCTATTGCAATTCCCGTGTTGCCACTTGTCGGTTCAATAATAACGGAGCCTTTTTTCAAAGTTCCGTTTTTTTCCGCTTCATCTATCATAGACAGAGCAACTCTATCCTTTGCGCTTCCTGCCGGATTAAAATACTCAACCTTTGCAATAAGCTCTGCGTTGATATTCTCACTCTTTGCTATATTTTTTAATGATACAAGGGGTGTATTTCCTACAAGTTCAGTAATATTATTATATATTTTCACTGTACAACATTCCTTTCTTAAAATAAACAAAAGTCGAAGTCAAAAAACTGACCTCGACTTTAAGTTTATAGAAATATTATGAACATTTCAACTTTTTTTATTATAATGATTTGGCAAATTCTGCACCAAGCTCTTTTGCATTTTTAAGATCTTCTTCAGACGGAACAAAAGTAACTTTGAAGCCATCGCCAAATACATTTAATTTAAGGCTTGTCAGTCTCTGTTTGAGGAAGCCTACAGCCTCACCGCTCCAGCCGTAAGAACCGAACAGAAGAACCGGCCTTTTCTGAATATTAACAGCATCAATATGACTGATAAGCTGCCATACAGGCGGAAGAGCATCTCTGTTAAGTGTAGGAGAACCGATTGCAAACGCATCACTTGCATTTAAAACTGCGCCGAGAGCAGCAATATCATGCTCAACCAAATCATACAGAGTTACATTTGCATTAGGCAGTACAGACTCTATACCCTCTTTTATAGCTTCTGCAATAAGACCTGTGTTTCCATATGCTGTGCAATAGAAAACAGGAATCTGAGGAACTTCGTTTTTATGCGGCTGGCTCCACTGTTTATACATAGCTTTAACATAGTTGAGTCTGCCTTCTTTTGTTATAACCGGTCCGTGGCTTGTACATACATAGTTAATATCAAGACCTTCTATTTTGGAAAGTCCTGCAAGCACATATTTTTTAAACGGTCCGAAAATTGCGTCATAATAGCCTTTAAATGCTACTTCATAAGCTTTAGGATATGCAATATGTGTATCCAATGTATACGGCTCACAGTAGTGAGAACCTAAGAAATCGCATGAGAACAGAACTTTCTCATCCTCATCCCATGTAAACATGGAGTCAGGCCAGTGCAGGAATGGTGCATTGATAAATTTAAGCACTTTTCCACCGAGGTCGAGTGTATCGCCGTCTTTTACTACCTGTACTTTTGCATTAGGATTATTTGTAATATTTTTAAGATACAGTGAACCTGCCTGTGATACAATTATAGTTATATCAGGATTGAGCTCAAGAAGCTTTGCAATAGAACCGGAGTGATCAGGCTCATTGTGGTTCATTATAAGATAATCGATAGATTTAACGTCGCAGACCTCGCTTATATTCTCGATAAATCTGTCAAAATAGCGAAGATGAACAGTTTCTACAAGAGCTGTTTTTTCTGCTTTGATGATGTATGAATTATATGTTGTTCCGTAATCTGTTTTCATTACGATATCAAATATTCTCATATTCGGGTTAAGTATACCGACAGAATAAACGGAATTTGTGATTTTAACTGCAGACATTTTACGTCCCCCGTTTCAGATTTTTAGTTTATATCCGCAATAAATACGGCTTGATTTCAGTATATTGTTTTTATACCGAATAATCAAGCCGTATTTTAAAAATTATTCCTGCTCGAACATGTCTTTGCCTACTCCGCATACCGGGCAAACAAAATCATCAGCAACATCCTCCCAAGCTGTTCCAGGAGCTATGCCGTTATCCGGATCACCTACTGCTTCGTCGTAAACATATCCACAAACTGTACAAACGTATTTTGCCATTTGAAAGTCCTCCTTTAAAATTCTTTATTTAAATATACCACGAAGGTATATTTTTGTAAAGTGTAAAAACAGAAATATATAATACAAAAATCACAGAACTTTTTGTATATATTTACCTGTATATGATTTCTCACAGGCGGCGATTTCTTCAGGAGTACCGCACGCCACGACTTCTCCTCCGTTATCTCCGCCCTCAGGGCCCAAATCAATTATATAATCCGCAGTTTTTATCATATCCAGATTGTGCTCAATTATCACTACGGTGTTTCCGCTGTCTACAAATTTTTGCAGAACATTTATAAGGTTGTGCACATCGGCTGTATGAAGTCCAGTAGTAGGCTCGTCCAAAATATATATAGTCTTTCCGGTAGCTCGTTTGGAAAGCTCTGCGGCAAGTTTTACTCTCTGAGCTTCTCCTCCGGAAAGTGTTGTAGCCGGCTGTCCTACTTTGATATAGCCCAGACCTACCTCAGACAAGGTTTTAAGCTTTCTTGATATTTTAGGGATATTTTCAAAAAAGTCTATTGCCTCATCAACGGTCATCTCAAGTACATCATAAATATTTTTGCCCTTATATTTTACCTCCAACGTTTCACGGTTGTAACGTTTTCCCTTACATACCTCACACGGGACAAATATGTCAGGCAAAAAGTGCATCTCAATTTTCAAAATACCGTCGCCCTCGCACGCCTCACAGCGTCCGCCCTTTACATTGAACGAAAATCTTCCCGAGTTATATCCTCTCATTTTCGCATCGTTTGTATTGGCAAACAATTCGCGTATATCGGTAAATACACCTGTATATGTCGCAGGATTTGAGCGCGGCGTTCTGCCTATCGGTGACTGGTCAATGTCTATTACCTTGTCAAGGTTTTCAACACCCAATATATCCTTGTGCTTGCCCGGCTTTGTTCTTGCTCCGTTAAGCTGTGAAGCCAAAGATTTATAGAGAATTTCATTTACAAGTGTACTTTTACCTGAGCCTGAAACACCTGTAACAACCGTAAAAGTACCGAGCGGGATTTTAACATTTATATTCTTTAAATTGTTGTGCTGAGCGCCCTTTATGGTGAGGTATTTTCCATTTCCTTTTCTGCGTTCAGCGGGCACCTCTACCTTTTTCTTGCCACTCAAATACTGGCCTGTAAGCGAATCCGGACAATTTTCTATCGTCTTAACATCTCCGGCGCAGACGACCTCACCGCCGTTTACACCCGCTCCCGGACCTATGTCAACTATATAGTCGGCTGAACGCATGGTGTCCTCATCGTGCTCAACAACAATTACAGTATTGCCTATATCTCTCAAATGCTTGAGTGTGGCAATAAGCTTGTCATTATCCCTCTGGTGAAGTCCGATGCTCGGCTCATCGAGGATATAAAGCACGCCCATAAGGGACGAGCCTATCTGTGTTGCAAGTCTTATTCTCTGGCTCTCGCCTCCGGACAATGTACCTGCCGAACGTGAAAGCGTCAGATATTCAAGACCTACACTCTTTAAAAAGCCCAAGCGCTCCTTTATCTCCTTTAAAATTTGAGCTGCTATCATTTGCTGCATAGGTGTAAGTTCTAAGTTTTCCACAAAGCTCAAAGCGTTTGTAACAGACATTTTACAGAAATCACTTATATTTACACCGCCCACGAGTACGGATAAATATTCTTTTTTCAGCCTGTCACCTTTACAGTCAGGACATTGAACAGAGCTCATATATGAGGTTATTTCCTCTCTCATCCACGAGCTGTTTGTCTCTCTGAATCTTCTGTCAAGGTTATTTGCAATACCCTCAAAGGTTGACTGGTATGTTGACGTGATGTTTTCGTTATCCCTTACAAGCGTTATTTTCTCACCGTTTGTGCCATAAAGCAGTATGTTGATAATATTCTCAGGCAGTTCATTTATAGGTGTATCCAAAGAAAAACCGTAATGACGGCTCAAGCCCTCGTAATACATCTGTGCTACGCCGCCCTCGGCATAATACCAGCCGCTTGCCTTTATTGCTCCCTGACGTATAGAAAGTTTTTTGTCAGGCAAAATCAAATCAGGGTCTACACGCATAAATGTGCCGAGTCCTGTACATTTCTCACACGCTCCCTGCGGATTGTTAAACGAGAACATTCTCGGTGTCAGTTCATCTATACTGATACCGTGTTCAGGGCAGGCATAATTCTGTGAAAACATCATTTCCTCAGAGCCTATGACATCGACGATAACAATTCCACCTGAAATTGAAATAGCAGTTTCTATTGAGTCGGCAAGTCTTGAGCGAATATCATCCTTTAAAACAAGCCTGTCCACAACTATTTCTATATTGTGCTTTTTATTTTTTTCAAGTTTTATTTTTTCACTCAAATCATATATAATTCCGTCAACTCGAACCCTCGCATAACCGGATTTGGCGGCATTTTCAAATTCTTTTTGATGCTCACCTTTTCTGCCCTTTACAACAGGCGCCAAAATCTGAAGTTTTGTCTTTTCCTCTAGTGTGAATATCTGATCAACCATTTGGTCAACAGTCTGCTGCTGTATAGGTTTCCCGCATACAGGGCAGTGCGGTATTCCTATTCTGGCATAGAGCAGTCGCAGATAATCGTATATCTCAGTTACAGTACCGACTGTTGAACGCGGGTTCTTTGATGTGGTTTTCTGGTCTATTGAAATTGCAGGAGAAAGTCCCTCAATGCTGTCGACATCCGGCTTTTCCATCTGTCCTAAAAACTGTCTTGCGTACGACGACAGGCTCTCGACATAACGTCTTTGACCGTCCGCATAAATTGTGTCAAACGCCAAAGACGATTTTCCCGAACCTGAAAGGCCTGTAAATACAATGAGCTTATCTCTCGGAATTTCAAGATTTATATTTTTTAAATTGTGTTCCCTTGCGCCTTTTATAATTATTTTATTCTTCTCAGACACTTAAATTTGTTCATTCCTTTCCCTTGAAAAGCAAATGCTTATTTTCCCTCTTTTAAACGCTTTATCTTATCTCTTAAATATGCCGCGTGCTCAAATTCAAGCAGTTTGGCGGCATTTTTCATCTCCGCCGTAAGCTTTTCTATCTGTGCCGCACGCTCTTTTTCAGACATCTTCTTTTTTGGTTTAGACTTAGCCGATTTGCCCTTTGAGCCTGTATCATCATCCGAAGCGGATATTTCAAGAATATCTCTAATATCCTTTTTGATTGTTTTAGGAACAATTCCGTGCTCCTCGTTATAGCGCATCTGTATTTCACGGCGGCGCAGAGTTTCTCTTATAGCGCGCTCCATAGACGGTGTTACAGAATCGGCGTACATTATTACCTGCCCCTGAGCATTTCTTGCAGCTCGTCCTATCGTCTGCACAAGCGATGTCTCAGAACGCAGAAATCCCTCTTTGTCGGCATCAAGAATAG
Organism: uncultured Clostridia bacterium; assembly: GCA_944387335.1. Lineage (GTDB taxonomy): Bacteria > Bacillota > Clostridia > Oscillospirales > Ruminococcaceae > CALXEM01. Next base: position 5,515 of record CALXEM010000062.1, read on the forward strand.
CTACGAGCGACACCTCAGGAATATCCAGTCCCTCTCTTAAAAGGTTTATTCCGACCAGCACATCAAATTCACCTAGTCGCAGATCTCTTATTATCTCCATACGCTCTATTGTATCTATGTCATGGTGCATATATCTGATTTTAACGCCCATAGACTCCATGTACGATGTCAAATCCTCAGCCATTTTCTTTGTGAGGGTTGTGACAAGAACACGCTCGCCCTTTTCGACCCTTACATTTATTTCAGATAACAGATCGTCTATCTGTCCCTCAACAGGCTTTACAACTATTTGAGGGTCCAAAAGGCCTGTCGGACGTATTACCTGTTCGACTATCTGTGTGCTCTTTGATTTTTCAAGCTCTCCAGGTGTGGCGCTTACAAAAACGACCTGATTTAATTTTGAGTAAAACTCATCAAAGTTAAGAGGCCTGTTGTCATAGGCGGACGGCAGTCTGAAGCCGTAATCAATAAGGCTCTTTTTGCGTGCGCGGTCGCCGCCGTACATTCCCCTTACCTGCGGCAGTGTTACGTGCGACTCGTCCACAAACAGCACGAAATCCTCAGGAAAATAGTCAAGCAATGTAAACGGCATACTTCCAGCAGGACGTCCCGACAATACGCGTGAATAGTTCTCAATGCCTTTACAGAAGCCTATCTCCTGCATCATCTCAATATCGTAGTTTGTGCGCTCCATAATTCGCTGAGCTTCGATAAGCTTATCGTTATCTTTAAAATATTTTACGCGCTCGAGCATTTCGTTTTCTATCTCGACAATTGCCGCGCGCATTTTTTCAGCAGGGACTATATAGTGAGAAGCAGGATAAATTGCCGCGTGCGTCACTACATTTTTAAGTTCACCCGTCAATACGTTTATCTCGGATATTCTGTCTATCTCATCGCCGAAAAATTCAACTCTTATCGCAGTATCACTGTAATACGCAGGGAATATTTCGACTACATCTCCACGTACTCTGAATTTATTGCGTATAAAGTTTATATCGTTTCGCTCATACTGTATTTCAACTAGCTTATGTATAAGCTCGTCCCTGTTTTTCTCCATGCCTTTTCTGAGCGAGATCACCATGTTTCTATAGTCTATCGGGTCTCCCAAGCTATAAATGCATGACACACTGGCAACGATTATTACATCGCGTCTTTCCGACAATGCGGAGGTTGCAGAGTGGCGCAGTTTTTCTATCTCATCGTTTATTGCGCTATCCTTTTCAATATAGGTGTCTGTATTCGGAATATACGCCTCAGGCTGATAGTAATCGTAGTAGGAGACGAAATATTCAACGGCGTTGTCTGGAAAAAACTCCTTAAACTCAGAGCAAAGCTGAGCCGCCAGTGTTTTGTTATGAGCCAAAACAAGTGTCGGTCTCTGCACTTTTTCGATTATATTTGCCATTGTAAATGTTTTACCCGAACCAGTAACGCCGAGTAAAGTTTGTTCTTTATCCCCGTTTAATATTCCCTGTGCAAGCTTTTCTATCGCCTGCGGCTGATCGCCGGTTGGTTTATATTTTGATACCAACTTAAACTGTTGGCTTGTTTTTTCCATATCAACACCTCCCGCTATTACTACCATTTCTCCTAAAATATCCTTATATTAAATATTCTCAGTAAATGTAAAAATGAATAAATCGTACCTTTAAATTAAAAATTTCAATCTATACAACATGATAAATGCAGGTCTTAATCCAGTTCTTTATTATATCACACACAATAATATTTTTAAAGAATAGCGCATTAAAAAGTCTCTGCATTTCCTATGCTTTAATACATAAAATTTATAAACAAAATCACTTAACCAATGCTTTAACTTTTCTAATAAACATGCTGCTATGTTGACTAGACTATATAGTTGAAACGCCATAAAATACACTATAAAAAAGAGTCAAGCGAGACAAAATCCCGCCTGACTCTTTTTGTTATTTATTTTTAAAGTCTGTGTTTTGTACGTTTAAATGCCAATAATGTCACAATTATTACCAAAACTCCCACACAACATATCATGAAGCACAATGTAATATTTGTTTCATCACCGGTCTGCGGAGAATTGTCTGGCTGAGATATAACAGTATCAGGCACATAACTGTTAGTGATGATGAAACCGTTTTTCGCGTCCCCGCTAATCACAGATTCATAACCATCAACTGTTACCTCTTCCACAGTATAGACAATTTTTTCTCCCGCCTTATATTCGTCCAAATCAGTGAAGCTTCCCATCCAGTTATTTTCTTCATTGAGTACCAGTGTGGATCCGGTCTCTTCTCCATTCGCAAGCAGTATTACCACAATATCGTCAGGGCGCTTTCCGTCCTTATTATTATTGTCCTGCCAATTTTTTATGACAGTTACACTTGTCTTGCCCGGAGTATAGCTGTTGGTCACATTATATCCATCATACAACGCAGAATAATCTGTAACTACGTCTTCGGATATAGTATACTTAATCTCTTCACCATCTTTGTATTTCGGAAGATTTTCAAAATTCCACGTCCAATCACTATCAGACGTTACTGTTCTGTTCTGCACTTCCTCACCATTCGCATACAGTCGGATTGTGATAGAATCCGGTCGTTTTCCGTCCTGATTTTCCTTATCATCCCAAGTTTTATTTCCGGAAATGTTAATAGTTTCCGGTGTATGACTGTTTGTGATGGTAAATCCTGACTGTTCATCTCCGCTAATTACAGTCTCATATCCATATACTGGCACTTCCTCAACTGTATAGACAATCCTCTGTCCAGATTTATACTCATTCAAATCTGTAAATGTAGAGCTCCAGTTATTATCCTCGTTGAGCGTCAACGTCTTTCCGGTATCAACCCCATCTGCAAATAACATCACTGTGATTTCATCCGGACGAATACCATCCTGGTCATTATTGTCCTGCCAACTCTTAGTAACAGGAATAGATATAAGGCTCAGGTCATTGGTAAAGACAGCCTGCACTGTGTCTCCGGAAATAATAGTACCGGTTTCTCCTTGGCTTTGAGTGATATAAGCTCCCTGGTTTGCCTCTTCCTCAGTAACTGTATAGGAGATATCGGCAGGCAGGTCTGAGGCTGTAATGCTTTGTCCGTGGCTAAGCATGAATTTAGCAATACCGTTTTGGAAGGTCATTTCTCCATAGGTACCGTTAATGTTTTCATCACTCAGTTTAACAGTGAAATGGAAGTTTTCAGACAGGTTTCCGTTTCCGGTCACGTTCTTAGTGATAATAAGATTTCCGTTGGCGGTATTGGTGATAACCTGTGTGCCGTCTTGTTCTTTACCGTAGCTGACACGATAATGCTCAGGCACAGGTGTTTCTACAACAGTATAGTCAATCAACGTTCCTGTATTATCATATTTAGGAAGGTCTTCAAATACACCATCCCAACCGGAAGAACTCTTTGTAATAAAATTCAAGAATTCATGTAAAGCATTAGGTTTTAACTCAAGTGTTTTTCCTGTAGGCTGTCCGTTGGAATAGAGCTCCACTGTAACAGCATCCGGACGATAACCTAATTTATCATTGTTGTCAATCCATACCTTTTGAACAGGAATATCAATCAATTCTGACCGTGTATTTTTAAAGTGGAATGTATTAGAATCACTGCTGAGGATCTCCTGAACATAACCTGAAGGTATATCTTCAACAACACGATAAGTGTATGCTCTTCCAGATTCAATATCATATTGCGGTAAATCTGTAAAACTGGTTCTCCACTGGTCTCCATCTTTTGTCCACGTATAAGAGACATCAGTCAAGGTCTGCCAATCACTCTCACTTGGGTTAGCTTTATCGGTGCGCTGCAGCGTAAGTTTTAAGTCATCCGGACGATTTTCAGAATCTGAGATGTCGGCCCAATCTTTGATAACATAAACAGTATCTATTTTATGGTTGTAAACATGGAATCCTTTTTGTACATCGCCGCCGTAAGAGATAGTATATCCACCGGCTGCTGCGGCATCTGCTGCATTTTGACCGTCAATCTGCGTCTCCTCTACCCAGTATTTATAGGCATTTCCTTTTGAATCATACTTAGGCTGTGGATTAAATGTATGCGTCCAGTTGTTGTTTTCCGTTAATACTACTGTACTTATTTCTTGTGCAGTCGTGTCTTCAGCTGTATTTCGGTACAGTGTAACAGTAACATTATCCTCAGCTGTAACACCTAACCAATGCTTAGTAACGCTAGGTGTGATACTTTGAGTATTTGTAATTGTTGTAGTATTTCCTATCGTAGCACTCTCAGTGATGTAGTTACTAATAGGTGTCTCAAAAACTTTGTAAATTGTATTACCCGTAACTTTATCCAATTCGCTGTTCAATATACGACGCGGTACATTCTTCCATACAGCTACCCAATCTTCTTGAGCATAGAACAACTGCTCACCCGGATTGAGTTCCGCCATACCGGAGCCCAGCTGTACTTCAGCAGCAGGAGAAAATGGCTCATAATCAGCTGTATTGTCAGGGTTACCTCCCACTTTGAGGTATTTGAGTTCGAATTTAATGTTTTGATGAATTTGCTCCTCATCGTTCCAAACCTTTTGAGCACTGAACTCGGTTACATCAAGTGTATTTATAGCGGTAAGTCCGTCGGAGCTATAACTTACAGTATAGCTGCCATTGAAGGTATCTCCATCCTCCAAAGTCTGACGCTCTGCCCCATCGGCCGTGGCTTCTTCGCTCTGAAGCTCACGTATACGATAAGTGCATGTCTGAAGTTTGCCGTTTTCATCAAAAACAAACCGTGGCAGTCCATCCACATTTATGCTTTTTTCATTCTCTGTATCATACCCATAGAGTGTAACAGTTTCCACCGGATTAGGATTCCAGTGCTGACCGCCATCCGTGCTGCGCTGAACAATTAAAGTGACCTCCCAGTCATAGCGTGTTACGGCTGAACCGGGCCTTGTTTCATATGCCCTGTTGTTATTGTCTACCCATTGTTTAGCCACAGTAATACCGGTTGTCTGAATCTGATTTTTATGAATTGTCGTACTGTTAGCCTGATTGTCTTTGCCGGCTCCGTAATATGGTGCAAAGAGAGAAGTATCTCCACTTACAGTGTATTTATACGCGTTATTGCCGTTATCCAAAGGCACTTTATAAGTTTGACTGAGCAAAGGCTGAGCTTGACCAATGCGATACACATTTACTTCCGTCTCTACAACACGATAATCTAACGCATACACAGTATTTGCACTATCCATAATATAACGCGGCAAATTGTTAAAGCTGTTGTTCGAGTTCCATTTGGAGTCACCCAAAGCAGCTCGGATAACGCCGTTGTATGTCCTATCTTTGAGTTCATTGTAGTTTTTAAAATAATCATCGGCGCTCTGCCAATCATTCCATGCTGTACTATCTGTCTGTATTTTATCGCGCACCTGCAGTTCATACTTTACTTCCAGCTCAATGTCATCACCCAGCAAGTTTTCGGTAATTGGTGTACCGTTGCTATCCACCCATGTTTTTTTGAAATAGGTACTAGTGATAATCGAGTTTGTCAAATCGTACATAACAATGTCACCGCTGACTTTATCTTGTGATTTTTGACCGGCAACTCCCTTGTTGCTTGCAGTATAATACTGTACAGGCTTTTCTGTAATACGATATATCCACGGCATTCCATTCGGAGCATAGCGTTCCAGTTCCGTTATCGTATAAATCCAGCGGTCGGCATTTTGAGGATCCTGTGTCCATGTGATTTTATTTTCAATATCGACCGCCTGCCAATCGATACTGTTTGTCTGACCTGTTTGGGCATTTGCTTTTCGCTCCAAAGTGACAGTAAGTCCTTTTGTTACGTCAGGTCGTAAATCATCATTCAGATCCTTCCATACTTTGTTACCGGTTAACTTAACAGGGGTTGGGTCCGTTACCGTTTCATTCAAGAAAGTGGCGTCAATATCGCTGTTCTCATCCGCTGTAAGATTCGTGACAGAATCGGATATATTTGAACCAGCTTTAATATAATCCGCTGTCAATTCACCCTCAGCTGCCCAGGTGGTAAATCCGCCCAGCTGACTCTTATCCTCAGTAATGGTGTATATATATTTTGAGCCATTTGGCGCATAGACCGGAAGGTTCTCGAAATTAAAAGTATATTCTACTGTGACAATATCTCCTGAGGAAACACTCTGCGCTTTCTCATCCACTGCGGCTTTTACATCATCTGCAGTCCATGTGGCTGTTGTTACTGTTTCAGGTTTTGAAAGCTCACCACTGTTAGTGATATAAGAACGTGTCAGTTCATATTTTATAGCTGGATATACACTTCGGCCTGCCGGTACGCTCAAATATTTCTTGGCAGACAGCTGAGCTGTTCCGCTCTTAGTATAGCTGTTATTAAATATATGACCAGCTGACGAGATATTAAAAATATCATCTGTCTGTCCGGCATTGCCTGCATCGGTGCCCTCCCAGTTGACTTTTTCTGTCATTGAATATGTGTAAAGATGCCCTTTATTATCAAAGCGAGACAACAATGTTTTTCCTGAATGTGCAGCAGCCTCTTCATCAAAAGTACTGGTGGGGGTATTTTCTCCTGTGTAACCAAACACGAACACATAATGTCCGTTTAAATTCAACTTTTGCCAATCAGAACCTGAAATGGTCATCGTGGCTATACCTGATTCTTCTGTTCCATCAGCTGTTGAACGGCTAAGAGTAAATGTAACAGTAGGTAAATCCACCAGCGGATATTCGTCCGGAAGATTGCTCCACAGTTTTTCGCCTGAGAAGGTTACAGTATCGTAAATAGTGTTCACAAATGTATTACCGGACATTAGAGCGTAGTTTGCCGAGTCCGGGTCCTCGCTGACATTGGTAATCAAATCCTTATATTCCTCATCTCCACAAAGGCCATCAGAATCAGCAAATACATTGTCGCTATTTGTTGCCTCTCCAGGTGCGTAGGAAGTAGGTAAATAGTCAAAATCACCGGTTGACACAACCGAATTCATTATTGCAAAATAGTCTATTTCATAACCTAAATCATCATATTTTGGCAAATTCTCAATGGTACATTTCCAGAAATTCTCTTGTGTAATCTCTGGATTATCGTCAAGTTCCTCAAACTCCCATCGATAGTTACGGATGACAAGCTTTGTTTGTATCGTACCGTCTGCATTATGTGTGCTAGCGTAGATATTGAGATAAATGTCAGGACGACTGCCTTCTTTATAGGCAAAATCATCTAACCATAAGGTGTACCAGCTTACATCAGTAGTATCATCGAGTTTATTTGTCAAGGTAAGGTCCTGAGTATCCAATGCATGGTTTTTACCAACTACATATGGCCCCTGCGCAGTTGTTGCATTATACTCTCTCCACGCCTCGAGAACATCGGAATATTTTGAATCTGTTAAATCCTTTATTTCTTCTCCGTCTTGATCAACGAATATCTCTTTAACAGTGTATCTTACCGACGCACCGTTTCCGTCATATTTTGGCAGATGCCAAAAATACAATACCTGCTCTGACTGCGTTAAATTCAATAGCTGAATTGAATCTACATTTTTACCCTCATTGTCCTCTATTGGCGTAGGATTTCCGGAGCTTATTGTAACCATATCGCCAATATCATCTTGCATAAAACCTGTATCTGTAATTTCATATATCTGTCCCATGCCAAGTGATGGTTCACTCATAAACTCCAGCCTAACAGCAAGATTTAATTCAGCTGTTTCAAGAGCTTTTTGTAGTGCAGCACGCTTTTCACCGTCACCGTCTATCCATTTTTTAGTTACGGTAATATTGATATTTCCAAGGCGTCGGTTAGTGACGGTATAGCAGTGCATACCTTCATAGGCTACGCTTCCCTCTGAAGCTCCGAAATCCTCATCATAGGCATATGTAGCCTCATAGTCATGATACTGTGTGCTGAAACGTACGGCTGTACCTGTTACATC
>CALXEM010000063.1 GCA_944387335.1 uncultured Clostridia bacterium
CACCTCGTCTATCTCGTCGTCGCTTACCTGATAATTTGTACCACTGTTTGAAAAATCAAAGGAAATGCTGTCCCGTGCAGAAAAAAACGGCATTATCATACAGCAGAGCAAAAATGTGCTCAGCGTAATTTTAAATATTTTGCCAACACCTGCTTTCGGAGCAGTCATTCCCGCCAGCGCACCCGCTACCGCCGTAACGCACATTGTCATTGTCCACTCTTTTATAATTTCAATCATGTTCCCACCCCTACAATAAGCATTGTGGCGGTCGTGACAATCGACAGCACAATAAAGCTTGAGAGTATTGCAATAAGCACGCTCAAAGAATCCTGAACCGCACCAAACAGCTTTGACAGCGGAGATATTCCCATGACGTCCGCCGCTGTCTGCGCAATTTTAAGCGACAAAAGCCACAGAATACACTCAGCCAAAGCAGGCAAAAGCGTGAGCGATATTGCTATTACGGCGTAAACACCGACAGACGTCTTTAAAAGTCCTACACACGCCTGTGTGGCGGAAAGCGCCTCGGAAATAGCCCCTCCAACTATCGGTATAGCACTGCCGAGTATCAGCTTTGCCGTTTTCATCGCAACGGTGTCAGCACCGCTTGCAACAAAGCTCTGAAGTCCTAAAATTGACACAAAAATAGTAACCGTCACACCTAAAGTCCAGTTTATAAAGCTCTTTACACTCTTTGCCACAGAGCCCAAGTTAAACGAAGGCACAACTGCGCCTGTAACCGAAAAGGCAAGATATACAAACACTAGCGGCATGAGCGTCTTTGAAGCTATCTGCGACACTATCTGAGCGGCGGAAAACACAAGCATGTTGTATGCCGCGGCGGATACAGGGCGTCCCGACGCTGTCAGCACTGTGGAAAATACGGGTACAAAGCTTATCATAAAATCAGCTGAAGACTTTACAGCCGCAACAGCATTCTTTATACATTCGCTTATTGGATACATTACCGCGGCACACGCACACAGCACACATACCGTTGTAAAGAGCTCCGTATTGCCGTTTTCATCAACGCTTTGCCTGAAAGCATCCAGCAAAGCGCAGAGTATAATTATTCCTATCAGCAATAGCATGCTTTTAAACGGCGTCATAAAGAAATCCGTGACAACAGAAAAAATTATCTTCACTATATCGCCGGGAGCTAAGGAGAGCAGTGTATTAAAATCCAAGCTGTCTATCCCAAGCTCATTCATAAGCTGTCTTGTCTTTGTGGGGACGCTGTCTGTTATCTCATCTGTTCCGGTAAGCTGAGCTTGCTCTTCAAAGAGCTGCTGTGTGTCGATTTGATATGTATCGTCCTGACTGTCGGCTGCTTTTGCGGGAAAAGCCAGCATAAGGCACATTAAAATCAAAATTGACATTATAAGGAACAGCTTTTTGTATGATTTTGATATCCTCTGCATTTTTTTCACTCCTAAAAAGCTCTTTACAGAAGCTCGGCTACAATGGAGAGTATCTCCCCGAACAGCGGAAGGCTTATCGAAATAACGGCAATTTTACCTGCCAATTCTATTTTTGAGGCAATGGAGCTCTGTCCCGCGTCCTTTGCCGCTTCACAGGCAAACTGCGTCAGGATACATACGCCTAAACATTTGAGCAGTATATATATGTACGATGTCGGAACTGATGAGATACTGAGAATATTTTTTATCTGAGCAATAATTTCCGATACATCTCCTATAACACCGCTCACAAGCAAAACAGCCGCCGCTATCGAAACAATTACGGCATATTCGGGCTTATACTGCTTTAAGGTTACGCACAGTATAGTGCATATCAAGGCGGCGCCTATAACGGATATTATCTCCATTTTATTTTCCTCCGTTAAAGCAATTTTTTAGCATAAAGCTTACAGCCCAAACACGCTCTTTATGGTGGAAAACAGATTGCTTATCTCGTTTACCATCATCATGAGCACCACAATAAGCCCCGCCAATGTAGTCATCATAGCCTGTTCTTCACGTCCCGCACGTATCAAAACCTGATTTAATACCGCCACTATTATTCCTATTGCGGCTATTTTAAAAATCATATCCACATTCATTTTGATTCAGTCCTTTCAAATATCCTTTTTTGACGCTATATTGTTATGACGACTGCACCTATTCCCGCCAAAATTCCGAGCGTCCTGTAAAGTGACGCTTCTTTTAAAACATTCTGCCTTGCCCTTTCAAGCTTTAGGCTTATCCTGTTTTCTAAAGCCTTTATTCCCGCCAGCTGACCTTCAATATCCGTAGTACCCAAAAGCTTGCCCAAATCGCCTAAAATCTGTATATCCTCACTGAGAAAGCACAATGTCTTTTCTGATTTAAGAGAATTTCCCCACGCTGTCGGAAACGGCTCAAAGCTTAGCCTGTCGGTACACTCATTTAAAAAGCCGAGATGCTTAAAGTCCTTTTTTGACGCTATTCTGATTAAGAGCTCCTTTGTGTCGGGTGAATTGTACGAGAGCTCTATGTACATTTCGCGCAGCATTTGAGTGACTTCCTCAAGTGCTTTTTCCCTGACCGCAAGCTTATACGACTTAAAAAAGCCGCACAGCACACAGCACAATGCCGTTATGCCCACTCCTAAAAATTTTAAAGTACCGAGCACTTATACCCACCTCCCGGCAGCAGCTTTAAATTTTCTGTATTTATAAATTCCTTTACCTGTCCCATTTTTCCGCGCACATTTTTTCTGTATAAAACTGCAACGCACGAAAACGCCCCTGTCGAGAGCATTCGAACAACGCTTTCACGCCTGAACAGCTCGTCTCTATCTCCTGCATGGACACTCGCTATCATTCTCACTCCTGTGTTTACAAACTCTTTAAGCGCATCGGCGTCCTCCTTAGCGCCTATCTCGTCGCATATCACAAACGAAGGCGAAAGCGTCCTCACCGCCTGATGTATACCGTCAGATTTTTTATATCCGCTGAGCACATCACAGCACGCGCCAACGTCGTGCACAAACTTTCCCGAGGACAGCGAAGCTATCTCCATACGCTCGTCCAGCAAAACTACGCTTCCGTTTTTGCCGTCTGCGAGTTTTCTGCACACTTCCCTTAAAATTGTTGTCTTGCCGCAGCCGGGCTCCCCTGCTATCAGCATTCCGCCGCTTGTGCTGCTCAGCTTTTCCAAAATCCTGTCAGCACAGCCGTGAAATTCCCTGGACACTCTCAAACACACGGAGGTTATATCCTTTACGGACTTTACCGCGCCGTTTTCATACACGGCACAGGCGCCTATACCGGCTCGTCCTCCGCCGACAGTGCTTATAAAGCCGTTTGTCAGCTCGTTTTGATGCGTGTGCAGAGAGTATGACGCCAACGACTGAACAACGCTCTGCAAAAGTGCTTTGTCGATAAGCTTATCGGCTTTTTCGGCTGTACTCACACACTGTGATGACTTTAAAACAAAAAAGCTTTCATCACCCGTATATATCTGTATCGGCTGAGATATTCTTATACGTATTTCCCTTGCGGCGCACTTTATATCAGGATTTATTCGGCTGAGTATCTCCCACAGTTCGCCGCTTAAGTTCTTTGCCGCTGTGTCGAACTCATTTATTCGTCTTTGCCTTAAAACGTCTGTCAATTTCATCACCGTTCCTCTCACGGTTTTACCGTTGTCATAAAAGCTTCTGTTTACTGTGTATTGTATTCAGCATGTCCTCAAAATAGAACTGATTTTAAAAAGTATGTAAAAGCGTAAGCTTAATTCTTTCTTACTTTTAACGAAAAAACTTTTTATTTAATTTTCAATATGATATAATTACATAAAAAGTTATGAAATATATATTAACAGCGGTACTGTTTGTAAACTTTTATAAAACATCAGACCGAAGTTAAATAATCTGGGATTAAATTTGGGGATTTAAAACTTTGACAGAAAGGAATGGAAGCTAAATGCGGATAGCTTTATTTACTGAAACATATCTGCCGTACATAAACGGCGTTGTAACTCATGTCAAAATATTAAAAGAGGGACTTGAGGAATTAGGTCATAAGGTGCTTGTTGTAACTGCAAGTCCTAACACTCGCAGACACTACATAAAGGACAACGTCTTATACTGTCCTGCACACGAAATAAAGCGTTTTTACGGCTACGGTGTAGCGTCGCCTATATCTTACAGACGACTTAAAATAATAGAGGACTTTAATCCTGATATAATTCATATACACAATGAATTCGGAATAGGACTTTTCGGCATAACCTGTGCAAAAATACTCAAAAAACCTTTGGTCTACACACTTCACACAATGTACGATGAATATCTTTACTATGTTGTTCCGAAAAGACTTATCGGTGCCGCCAAAAAAGTTTCGCACGACTACACACGCTTTTTGGCAAAACGCGCTACTGCTCTCACAGGACCTTCCAAAAAATGCGAGGAATATTTCCGTAATGCAGGCGTAAATAAAGATGTAAACGTAATTCCGAACGCGGTAGAGCTCGAGGACTTTAATCCATCTAAAATTGACCCTGAGCACAAAAAACAGTTCAGGCAGAAATACAATTTGGACGACGACTTAATGCTCGCCTGCTTTGTAGGACGTCTCGGTAAAGAAAAGAGCGTCGACGTTCTGCTCGACTACTGGGCTAAGTCAATAAAACCTGAGGACAGAATACATCTTATAGTAATCGGAGACGGTCCAAGCAAACCTGAGCTTGAGGAGCAGGCAAAACAGCTCGGTATTGAGAATATGGTGACATTTACAGGCAAGGTAATGCACGATGAACTGCCGCCTTACTATGCTTCATGCGATATTTACATAACGGCTTCGCTTTCCGATACAAACTCAATTTCAATGCTTGAGGGAATGGCTACAGGATTGCCTGTACTCCAGCGATACGATGAATTAAACGCTGACCAGGTACGAAACGGCATAAACGGATATGTATTTAACAGTCCTGAGGAAATGGGCTCTAAACTAAAAGAAATCAAAAACATGTCCGAAGAGGATTTAAAGATACTCAAAAGCTCTGTAATTGAATCGGTTAAGCGCAGCGGCGCTGTTGATTTGGCAAATTATACGCTTACAGTTTATTCCCAGATTTACAACAAACTCGATAAACATAAAAGAAAACGTCAAAAAAGTCCGGCACTTTAAAAGTGCCGGACTTTTTTATTGTAACGATATTGTTTTATTTTAATTCGAAATGCTCTCTTCCGAGCGCAAATGCCTTTTTGTTGAGCTCTAAGAATTTAGGCGGTACAGTCTTTTCAATTACTGTATTCCACTGCTCTGTTGTAAAAGGCATTTTATTTGACATAGCGCCAATCAGTACTACATTTGTAGCCTTAGAAGAACCTGCCTGCTCTGCCAGTGTGAGCGCGTCAAACGCAAATACATCAGCGCCAGCCGCTTTGAGCTTCTCAACAATGTTTTCAGGGTATTTCGCCGCACCTGTAATTACAGGCATAGGTGAAATCTGCTGTGTATTTACAATAAGTTTTCCGCCTTTTTTGAGATAAGGCAGAGCTCTTGCAGCCTCGCACAGCTCAAATGCCATTATAATGTCAGCTTCACCCTTTTCCACAACAGGTGAATACACCTTGTCGCCGTACTTTACATATGTTACAACAGAACCACCGCGCTGTGACATTCCGTGTACCTCGGATACCTTTACGTCATATCCCGACTCAAGCAAAATATTTCCCAAAAGTCTGCTGGCAAGCAGTGTTCCCTGTCCGCCTACGCCGACTATCATTATACTTTTCACGTTGCTCATTTACTTTTCCTCCCCGCTCTCTTCGATTGCAGAAAATGCACACATTTTCTCACACAGTCCGCAGCCTACACAGAGAGTTGTATCTATCGTGACGTCATTGCCCTTCATAACTATTGCAGGACAGCCTATTTTAAAGCAAGCTTTACATCTCTTGCACTTGTCGTTGTTTATGTGTACAGGAGGTTTTGCCTTTACATATTTAAGCAGTGCGCAAGGACGTCTGCAAATGATTACCGACGGCTCCTCTACACTCAGCTCCTCTTTGAGCATCTGCTCCAAAAGCTTAGGCTCGTTCGGGTCAACAACTCTGACACGTTTGACACCTGCCGCCTCGCACACCTTTTCAATGCTTATTTTCTCTACAATATCGCCCTTGAGCGTTTTTCCTGTTGTCGGGTTCTGCTGATGACCTGTCATACCTGTAATGGAGTTATCTACGACTATAACGGTAGATATGCCCTCATTGTATGTGATGTTGATAAGACCCGTAATACCCGAGTGCATAAATGTGGAGTCACCTATTACAGCAACGGAATTTTTAGCGCTGTCTATTCCGCGAGCTTTGTTAAAGCCGTGCAGAGCGCTTATTGAAGCACCCATGCAGATAGTGGAGTCCATAGCGTTGAGCGGAGGTGTTGCTCCAAGTGTGTAACAGCCTATATCTCCGCTTACCATGAGCTTCATCTTGTTGAGCACATAGAACATACCTCTATGTGGACAGCCCGGGCACATTACAGGAGGACGTACAGGAATATCCTCGGAGAATGAGTAAAGCTCGGTCTTTTCACCTGTCAAAGCCTCACGTATCATTTTCTGTGAATACTCGCCGATATTTGTAAAGTGCTCCTTGCTCTCTACCTTTATGCCGTACTTTTTGCAGTGTGTCTCGATTACATCGTCGAGTTCCTCTATTACATATACTTTATCCACCTTGGAAGCAAAGTCCTTTATAAGCTCAACAGGCATTGGGTTGATAAGTCCCAATTTCAGAAAGCTTGCATTCGGCATAGCTTCTTTTGCGTACTGATATGTAATTCCCGCTGTTATGATACCTACTGATGTATCGTTCATCTCAACTGTGTTGAGATCAGTAGTCTCCGCAAAAGCCTCAAGTGCCTTTGATCGCTCCTCAACTACTACATGGCGCTTTTTAGCGTTTCCCGGCATCATTACATATTTTGCAGGATTTTTTACGTATTCCTTTAAAGGTACATCGTTTCTCGGACATTCCTCAACAAGGCTCTGTGAGTGTGAAACCCTTGTAGAAAGTCTGAAAAGTACAGGTGTGTCAAACTTTTCGCTTATCTCATATGCCTTTTTTACATATTCCTTACACTCCAATGAGTCTGACGGCTCAACCATAGGAACTTTTGAAGCTATTGCATAGTGACGTGAATCCTGCTCATTCTGTGAGGAGTGCATACCCTGATCGTCTGCAACGGCAATTATAAGACCGCCGTTCACGCCTGTATATGAAGCTGTGAAGAGCGGGTCAGCCGCAACGTTGAGTCCTACGTGCTTCATTGCGCAGAAAGAACGTGCTCCGCCCATGGACGCACCTATTGCCACTTCTGTGGCAACCTTTTCATTAGGCGCCCACTCAGCATATACCTCATCATATTCGCTTACAAATTCCGTTATCTCGGTACTCGGTGTGCCTGGATAAGCGGACACAATACGACAGCCGGACTCATAAAGCCCTCTTGCCACCGCTTCGTTTCCCAACATCAATCTTTTCAACTTTACTTCTCCTCCTTTTGATTTCTCAAATCAACTATTCTCTTTGCCTTTCCCGCAAATCTTTCAAGGCTTTTCGGCTCTACCAGCAGTACCTTTGAATCAATGCCCAAAACTGTTTTAAGCTGAGCCTTTACCTTTTCCTGAAGCTTCTCAAGCTCCGAATATGTTTCAAGCAGACTTGCGTCTGTCAA
>CALXEM010000064.1 GCA_944387335.1 uncultured Clostridia bacterium
CGATAGATGAAACTATCCTCGAATAAAACGCATTTGACACAGTCGGCAGTAACACTAAAATTTTATAAGTCTTTGACTGCCTTAAATTTCTGCCCAGCAAATTAGGACTGTATCCCAGCTTTTCGATTGCCTTTAATACCTTTTTTCTTGTATTTTCGGTTACGCTGTCGCTGTTGTTGATTACGCGCGATACGGTTGCTACTGAAACTCCTGAAAACTTTGCCACTTCTTTAATGGTTGCCAACCGTATCATCACCTTTCTGTAATCGTTTACAAATGTATTGTAACCGATTACATATCACTTTGCAATAGGGTTTTTAAAAATATTTCATAAAAATTTGAAAGTATAGATAACCGCAAATAAGCAAATTTGGCAAAGAGTTAACAGCTAACTTGCCCGACTATATACAGAATTGTTCACCTACCAGCTTTGGGAGTATATTGAAAACGATAAGTTTAAGAGTATAATTATAATTTAGGTAATAAAAAAACAGAACGCATCTAAGTCAGATAGCAGTCCTGTTTCTAAACATCTTCCGGCGGGATATATTCCAGTATATCCTCTACCCTGCACTCTAAAATGCCGCAAAGCGTGTCAAGCGTTGTTGTGGTGATTGGTTTGCCGTGCTTCATTCTATGTATTGTGTTTGAAGGTATACCAAATTTATATATCAAGGCGTATTCAGTTACACCTTTTTTATAGAGCGTATTATAAAACGGTCGATATGATATCATGCAGTCACATCCTTTGCCTGTTTTCTACATGATATCATGCCCAAATTATTGACTATGCCTAATATGTTGACTATAATTAAACATGAAAAATTTTGTACTTATTATTATATAGATAATTTAATGTGTAAAGAAGAGAATTTCTAAAATGAAAAAGAAAATTATAGCCTTAATAGCAGCGGCTTTGCTCATCATTATTTTACTCATTGTTGCGCTCGTTTCCTGCAACAGCAAACAAGACGATAAAAGCACAAATAATAGCAGTTCAAACACTTCAACTGTTGTAAAGGATGAAAGTTTATCTAGCTCCGACACTTCTTCTGTCGATGATAAAGACAGCGCGGACGATAAAACTGAAAGTACTGTTTCAGGCAGTGAGAGCGAAACCTCCTCCGAAGTTGAAAGCAAGTCCGAAAACAAGACAAGCTCTGCGAGCGGCTCCAACAACAAGCCGAGCTCAGGCAATAACTCAAGCTCGAGCACATCGTCAAGTCAAAGCAAGCCTGCTCATCAGCACAACTACAACATTTTGGTTGAGCTGTTATGGGTACACGCACAGTGTCCTACACCGTAGAAGTTCCCTACACCGTTGAGGTGCCTGTGTACGACACAGTTGAATATTTCCAGTGCAACGATTGTGGTGCTACTTTCAGCACCAGCTGGGACGCTATTGACCATGTCACATTTGAATGTGGTGGTGGCTATAGCCTCAAGAGTAAGCAAGTCCAAACTGGCACAAAGCAGGAAACACAGTACAAAACTGAGACACGCACCAAAGAAGAGATCTACGAAAAAGAGCCGGGTTACTATAAATGCGAATGCGGCGCACGCAAATAAAATATCGATCTGATTTTCCCCTCTTTCCAAATGGACAGAGGGGAATTTTTATATAAACTTTCCTCTTATTCGTATTGCACAATTTATCTTTTCAAAAATTTATTTTAAAAAATAAAAAAGCTTGCCAAAATGTAAAAAATCATTTGACAAGCAAAGACTATAACACTATAATGAGGGCAATTAGTACAATTTTTTATACATATATGAAAGGAGTATAGTAAAATGGACAAGAAAAACTTAGTATTTGCAGCTTATTGCGTCTCCTCTGCTTTACAGGACGTAACAAGATTACAGGCAGAGCGACTTACTCATTTAAACATTGCATTCGGTCTTGTTGAAAACAATCTTATCAATTCGGATTCTTTTTATGAAAACCGCTACTACATCGAGCAGATCAGAAGCTACAATCCAAACTTGCAAATACTTATCTCCACGGGCGGCGGCGGAAAAATGGGCCACGGAGATGCTACAAAACCTGAAAATCTTGAGGCTTTCGTAAAATCCACAATGGACATTGTCCGTGACCTTGAGCTTGACGGAATAGACTGTGACTGGGAATTCCCGTGCAACACAGGACACATGGAGGAAAAAGAACAGCACGTTCAGCTGATGTATGCATACCGCAGAGAGCTTGACAAATACGAAAAAGAGCGCGGAAAGAAATGCTGGCTTACAATCGCCGCTGCGGCATGGGACAAATATCTCAAAAATACAGATGTCAAAAAGGTAGCTGAGGTACTGGATTTCATAAATCTTATGACATATGGCATGCGTGATGCCGCGTGGGCTGAAAACTACACAGGATACCACACAAATCTATATTCGTCTGAAAAATGTTTTTATCCTGACAGCGTTGATTTCTGCGTTGAAAAATATCACAATATAGGCATTCCTTACGATAAAATCGTAATAGGATCAGCTTTCTACTCCCGTAGGTGGAACAATGTGCCGAATATAAATCATGGTCTCAACCAAAAAGTTACATCGCCATGTATTTTCGGTCCATGCTATTCAGCGATATATCATATATATGAAAACGGCGGCGAGTATGTCAAATACTGGGACGACGACGCAAAAGCCCCGTGGCTCTTTAACGGCGACAGCTTTATTACTTACGATGACCCGATGTCCATGAAATATAAGGCTGAATATGTGCTTAAAAAAGGCGTTCGCGGAATTATGTACTGGGAGCACTCCTACGACAAGACAGGAATTTTATTCAACGCCATATATGACAATCTATTCAAAGATTAAACCGCAATATCTGCAAGTGTTCCGTTTGCCGGACTTACGAGCTCTTTAAGCAAAAGCCTTGTTTACCGATTAAGAGTTATTTAAATCAAGTTCTTTTGTAAAACATTACTGTTATAATCACAACTTTTAAAGTATTTTCACTAAAATTATTTTAAAAAATAAAAAAGCTTGCCGAAATGTAAAAAAACATTTGACAAGCAAAAACTATAACACTATAATGAGGGCAACTGATACAATATTTTATGCACATATGAAAGGAGTATAGTAAAATGGACAAGAAAAATTTAGTATTTGCTGCCTACTGCGTCTCCTCTGCTTTACAGGACGTAACAAGACTGCAGGCAGAGCGACTCACTCATTTAAACATTGCATTCGGCGTTGTAGAGAATAATCTTATCAATGCGGATTCATTCTATGAAAACCGCTATTATATCGACCAGATAAGAAGCTATAATCCAAATCTGCAAATACTTATCTCCACCGGAGGCGGCGGAGCAATGGGCCACGGAGAGGCTACAAAACCTGAAAATCTTGAGGCTTTTGTAAAATCTACAATGGACATTGTACGCGACCTTGAGCTTGACGGAATAGACTGTGACTGGGAATTTCCATGCAACACAGGACACATGGAGGAGAAAGAACAGCACGTTCAGCTTATGTACGCATACCGCAGAGAGCTTGACAAGTACGAAAAAGAGCGCGGCAAGAAATGCTGGCTCACAATCGCCGCTGCGGCATGGGACAAATACCTCAAGAACACAGATGTCAAAAAGGTAGCTGAGGTTCTCGACTTCATAAATCTTATGACATACGACATCCGAGATGCTGCATGGGCAGAAAACTATACAGGACATCACACAAACCTCTATTCACCTAAAAACTGTTTTTATCCTGACAGCATCGATTTGTGCGTTGAAAAATATCACGATATAGGTATTCCTTACGATAAAATCGTAATAGGTGCAGCTTTCTATTCACACAGATGGAACGGCGTACCTGATGTAAACCACGGTATGAACCAGAAAGTAGATGTTCCGTGCATTTACGGACCTTCCTACACAGCCATTTATCATATATATGAAAATGGCGGCGAGTATGTCAAGTACTGGGACGACGACGCAAAAGCCCCGTGGCTCTTTAACGGTGACAGCTTTATTACATACGATGACCCAATGTCAATGAAGTACAAAGCTGAATACGTGCTCAAAAAAGGTGTTCGCGGAATTATGTACTGGGAGCACTCCTACGATAAGACAGGACTTTTGTTCGACGCAATATACGATAATCTCTTTAAAGATTAAATCGCAATATCTGCAAGTGTTCCGTTTGCAAGCTTGATTAAATCTTCCGGTGAAAGCTCTATTTGATAGCCTATTTTTCCCGCACTTACCATAACGGTTTCTTTTGAGGAAATTGATGAGTCAAATACGGTTGTAAATTTCTTTTTCATGCCTATCGGAGAACATCCGCCGCGTATATAACCCGTTACGGATAAAATATCCTTTACATGTATCATTTCAACCGATTTTTCATTAACCGATTTAGCCGCTTTTTTCAAATCAAGCTCTTTTGCAACGGGTATTACAAACACATAATAATTTTTGCTGTTACCTTTTGTAACAAGCGTTTTAAATACACAGCTCACATCCTGACCTAATTTATTGGCGACGCCTACACCGTCTATAACGCCGTCGCTATGGTCGTATTCGTGGGATGTGTATTTTATTTTTTCCTTATTGAGTATTCTCATTACATTGGTCTTAACTTTATTGTTTGCCATTATGTATATCCCCTTTTTTATTTTAAACATTACCTATAAAATTATAATAAAAAATGCAGGCCATTTCAAATAATGACCTGCATTTTATTTATATTGTTATTTTTTGCGCTCTGCCTTAACTTTTTTAGCGTGCAACTGCCATGTATACCACAGCTGAGGAGCAAGGCACATTGATGAGTAAAGGCCTGAAATCATACCTACAATCAGAGGAAGTGTAAATGTCAGTATGCTTGTTACGTTATAAATAATAGCAACTACACTTACAACTACTAGAGCAATTACAGTGGAAACTGTTGTACGTACAGTTCTTGTCTTTGACTGATTAAGGCTAAGATTTATAAGCTCAGCCTGATCCATCTTAGGATAGAGACGTTCATTCTCACGGATACGGTCATATACAACGATTGTAGCGTTGATAGAATAA
Source organism: uncultured Clostridia bacterium (assembly GCA_944387335.1). Classification (GTDB taxonomy): domain Bacteria; phylum Bacillota; class Clostridia; order Oscillospirales; family Ruminococcaceae; genus CALXEM01. The sequence goes on from CALXEM010000064.1 coordinate 5,028, forward strand.
CCGAGGATTGTCAGTACAGCAGCTATAAAGTTTGAATCAAGCGGAAATCTGAATACAACAAATGCTGTATATACCATAACAGCGTCGTGGATAAGGGCAACAACAGACATAGCACCTGCTGAAGCTCCTCCTATCTTTCTGAAACGGAACGCGATGTATATAAGCATAAGTACACTTGCCAAAGCTACTGCTACAAGACATTTAACAAGGAACTCCATACCCATTGAAGGGTCAATATTTGTAGTACTCTCAAGCTTTACGCCAACATCAGGAAAGTTTTCTTCCAATGTCTCAGTCATCTTTGTCTGTTCCTCGGTAGTGAGAGAATCAGTACCTGAAAGTGATACCACAATGCTTTCTCTGCCTGTATTTATATCTGTTGTAGTCTGAATAGATACATTTTGACCGATTGCCTTTTCTATTGCTGCTGCGGCATCGTTGTCGTTTATAGGCGCATCAGATGAGTATGTAGCCATACAACCGCCCTTGAATGAGATATCAAGATCAACGCCGAGTACCAAAGACAGCAAAATTGACAATGCCACCAGTACAGCGGAAATTCGGTAAAAGAGTTTTCTTTTATTTACAAAATCTATGTTTTTACTCACTCTTTTCACCTCCGTAAAGTACTGGATTGCGCAATGCTTTAAATTTAGAAATAGATTTAAGCATAAGTCTTGAAGCTGTAACACCCATTATAAAGTTGAGTATTATTCCGACAAGAAGCGTATATCCGAATGAATAGATAGCGCCTGTTGTAGACGGCCCGAAGAAGAACAGTACAGGCTTTAAGAGTGTAGCGAAAAGTCCGTCCGGAGGTCCGAATACACCCATGAGGATAACAGCTACAAATATAACTGTGATGTTACTGTCAAATATAGCAGTCCAACCTCTTGCAAAACCTGAATCTATTGCACCGTCAAGAGTTTTTCCGTTTCTGAGCTCTTCTTTTATACGCTCAGCGGTGATGATATTTGCGTCAACACCAACACCTACTGAGAGGATAATACCTGCAAGACCAGGAAGTGTGAGTGTAAAGCTTGATATTCCCGGGAAGAAGCCTGTAAGAGCGGCAACTGTTCCTGCAACCTGACCGGCAAGCGCAATAACTGCAACTACACCTGGCAGACGATACAGAACAATAATGTATATTGCTACCAGAGCAAATGCGATAGCACCGGCAAGTACCATTGCGTCTTTAGCGCCGCTTCCGAGTGTTGGAGAAATTGTGCTGAAGCTCTCTGTTTTAAGCTCAAAAGGAAGCGCACCTGCATTGATTTTATCTGCAAGCTCTTTAGCCTCATCAGTGGTAAAGCTACCGTTGATAACGCATTTTCCGTCTGTAATCTCGCTCTCAACAAACGGAGCAGAAATCAACACGTCATCCATCCAGATGGATATGTATCCGGAATTAGCAAGCTCTTTTGTTGCCTCAGCAAAAGCTTTAGCGCCGTCATCAGTAAATTCAAGCGAAACGGCTGGCTGATTGTTTTCCTGAAGAATAACAGCCTCAGCTTTTACAACGTCTTTACCTTCCAATATGATATTTTCCTTTGTTGTGCCTGACGGAGCTCCGTTTTCATCCTGCTCATTTCCCTCACGGAATGTGAGCAATGCTGTTTCGCCGAGCTCTGCAATTGCAGCCTCAGGGTCAAAATCTGTCTCGTCAGCTTTCCAAGGAAACCTTACGATTATACGGTCTTTTGAATTGTCTACATACAACTCATAGTCAGTGATGTGCTGTGAAACCAATCTTGTCTCAACGATTGCCTTTGCAGAAGCAAGCTCATCGTCTGTTGCATCGACACCGTCAGGAGGACAGAATGTTACGTCAACGCCTCCGCGAATATCTATACCCCATCGAATCTCACTTGCACCTTTGACATATGTCTTTTTTATATCTCCGAACTGTGTCGAAAAACCAAAGAAAGACAAAAGAGTCAAAATTGTAATCAGAGCCACCACAATGAAAAATACCGGTTTTCCAACTCTTTTCATGGGTTAACCTCCAATTAGTTTTTTGAGAAAAGCTTGTCCGTATATAAAATTAAAATCATCTTCTTAATTTCATGCGCTTGTGTACTCAAAACTGCGCAATATAGACAAACCATTCACAGTGCTAAAGTAAATTATATTTTAATTAGCACAACAAGTCAAGAAAAATGGAAAAAATACAGCTTCGCAACACAAAAAGCTGTATTTCTTCACATTATCTATTCAATTATCTTAACTTGATGGCAAAGTGTAACTGCAAATTTTATTTGCCGAGTATTTTTTCAATACTTGCAATTTTAACACAGAGGCAGAAAAGATGTGTAGCTGTTTTAAGGTCATCAATAGTTGGGAATGTAGGAGCTACTCTGATATTTTTGTCCTCAGGATCAATTCCGTATGGATAGGAAGCTCCTGCAGGTGTGAGCACTACTCCTGCCTCTTTGCACAGGTTATATACTCTCTTAGCGCAGCCCTCCATTGTGTCAAAGGAGATGAAATATCCGCCGTTTGGCTTTGTCCATGTAGCTATGCCGGCATCGGAAAGCTCTTCGTCAAATATTTCAAGAACAGCGTCAAACTTTGGTTTGATGATAGCTGCATGCTTTTTCATATGCTCTTTTATGCCGTTTATATCCTTAAAGAATCTAACATGTCTTAACTGATTTATTTTATCCGAACCGATTGTCTGGTAAGCCAAGCTCTTTTTAATCCAGTCGATATTCTCTTTGCTTGCTGCCATAGCTGCAATACCTGCACCAGGGAATGAAATTTTAGATGTTGAGGAGAAGATGTAAACAAGATTTTCATTTCCTGCTTTTTTGCACTCATCGAGGATATTTAAAAGTGAATCAGGTGTATCGGTTAAATCATGAACGCAGTATGCGTTATCCCAGAAAATTCTAAAATCATCAGCAGCAGGCTTTAAAGCTGCAAAACGTCTTACAACCTCGTCTGAATATGTGTTTCCGGTTGGGTTGGAGTACTTAGGAACGCACCAAATACCTTTTATCGAACTGTCTGAAGATACGAGCTTTTCTATTGTGTCCATATCAGGGCCGTCCTCGTTCATCTGAACGTTTATCATCTCGATGCCGAAATGCTCTGATATTGCAAAGTGTCTGTCATATCCAGGTACAGGACAAAGAAATTTTATTTTACCCTGTTTTACCCAAGGTGTATTTCCGCATATGCCGTTGAGCATTGCCTTGGAAACTGTATCATACATTATGTTAAGGCTTGAGTTTACACCTACAATTACAAGTGACGGGTCTACACCTATCATGTCTCCTACAAGCTTTCTTGCCTCAGGAATACCCTCTAATATACCGTAGTTTCTGGAATCAGTACCGTCCTCTGTCATATAGTCTTCTGCTGTATTAAGTACATTCATCATATCTATTGAAAGGTCAAGCTGCTGAGTACATGGTTTTCCTCTTGACATATCGAGCTTTAAATTTTTGCTCTTTACATCATTGTACTGAGAGCGCAGATTTTCCAAAATGCTGTTCAATTCATTTTCGGATAGAAGCTTGTAGTTAGACATTTTTATTCCTCCCATGATAAATAAACATTGCATTACTGCATTTTTATTTTCTTACCACGATATATTTTAATATATAAGCCGATTTTTTGCAAGTTATTTTTTAAATTCTTGCAAAATTTTGATAAAGTTTAGTCAAAAAGAAAAAAGCGGCGATAACTCGCCGCTTAAAAATATATTATTTATATAAAATTTAATATTCAGCAGAACCAGTTGTTCTCGGGAATGGAATAACGTCTCTGATGTTCGATACACCTGTGATGTACATGATAAGACGCTCAAATCCGAGACCAAAGCCTGAATGTGTAGCTCCGCCGTATCTGCGCAAGTCAAGATACCATGAATAGCTGTCCTTATCGAGTCCTAACTCCTCAATACGTTTTTCCAAAACGTCTATACGTTCCTCACGCTGGCTTCCGCCTATGAGCTCGCCTACGCCCGGAACAAGCATATCCATTGCCGCAACAGTTTTACCGTCATCGTTAAGGCGCATATAAAATGCCTTTATCTCCTTCGGATAGTCTGTTACGAATATAGGTTTTTCAAATACTTTTTCTGTAAGGTATCTCTCGTGCTCTGTCTGAAGGTCGCAGCCCCAATATACAGGATATTCAAACTCGTCCTTGTGCTCCTCGAGAATTTTTACAGCCTCTGTATATGTTACATGTCCAAACTCAGCGTTTACAAGTTTTGTGAGTCTTTCAATGAGACCTTTATCATAGAAATTGTTGAAGAACTGCATCTCATCAGGACAGTTGTCTAGTACATATTTAATTACATACTGCACCATATCGCTTGCAAGCTGCATATCGTCATTTAAGTCTGCAAATGCAATTTCTGGCTCTATCATCCAGAATTCAGCAGCATGACGCTGTGTATATGATTTCTCTGCACGGAAAGTAGGTCCGAAAGTATATACGCTTCCGAAAGCCATTGCCATGCACTCAGCCTCAAGCTGTCCTGAAACAGTAAGGCTTGTCATTTTACCGAAGAAGTCTTGTGAATAGTCAACCTCACCGTTTTCTGTAAGCGGAGGATTTTTAGCGTCAAGAGTTGTTACTCTGAACATCTCTCCCGCTCCCTCACAGTCGCTTCCTGTAATAAATGGTGTATGAGCGTAAACAAATCCTCTTTCGTTGAAGAATTTATGGATTGCATAAGCTGCAACCGAGCGAACGCGGAAAACAGCGTTAAATGTATTTGTTCTCGGTCTTAAATGAGCTATTGTTCTCAAAAATTCAAGTGTGTGGCGTTTTTTCTGGAGAGGATAGTCAGGCATTGACGCACCCTCTACATATATTTCCGAAGCATGTATCTCAAACGGCTGTTTTGCATTCGGAGTCATAACAAGAGTACCGCTTACAACTACTGCCGAGCCAACATTAAGCTTTGCGATTTCCTTATAATTATTTATATTTTTCTCCTCAAAAACGATCTGAAGATTCTTAAAAGAGCTTCCGTCGTTGAGTTCAATAAAGCCTATTGATTTTGAATCGCGAACAGTCTTAGCCCAACCGCATACCGTAATTTCTTTATCGGCATACTGCTGTGCATCGTTGTAGAGTTTTTTAATCTCTATTCTCTGCATAGTTCTTTTCCTCCTGTAACAAATGTCTTATAAAAACTTAAACTTTAGTCTCAATGAGTCTGTTCTTCACATTGAGATTAAAATAAGTCATTAAAGTTAATTATATTACAAACCTTTCAATACTACAAGTGCATAATTTTCGAAAATATATCACAACAACTTATCAGATATTGCCTTAACAGTCATTTTTCTGTTTTTTACACATTCGTCGTAATTTCTTCTGTAATACTCAGTATATAAAATATCTATCAGATAAAGCTGTGAGATTTTTGTTGCCATAGCGCCTCCCTGCATAGGGCCTTCCTTTGCGCCGCACAAAAGCGAAATATCAGCATATTTTGTTATCGGAGACTTCGCATATCCTGTGATACATATTACATCTGCGCCGTTTTCCTTTAACAGATGAGCTGTGTCAATCATATCCTTAGTTGTGCCTGAATACGAAACAATTACAGCCAAATCACCTTTTCCCATAAGCGATGCCGCTGTTGCCTGCATATGCGAATCCATTTCGTGAAAAACATTCGGTATCACTGCGGCAAAACGATTTTTAGCGGCAAGAGCAGTAAGTGACGACGCACCGCATCCGAAAAAGCCTATTCTTGACGCCTTTCCGATCATTTGAACAGCAGTTAGGACATCTCTGTAATTGAGCATTTTATATGTGCTTTGAAGCGCCTGTATCTCCATACCCAAAAGCTTTGCACACTCCTGCTCAACCGAGTCAACGAGTGTAATCGATTCATACGGATACGCCGCTTCTCTCTCATTTGACACACTCTGAGCCAAGCTCATCTTAAAGTCCTGATAGCCGCCTAAATCAAGAGTTCTGCAAAATCTGAAAACAGTAGTATCACCTACACCGCATTTTTCGGCAAGCTCTGAAATGGATAAATATAATACTTCTTTAGGATTTGAAAGTATAAAGTCAGCTACCTTGCGCTCAGTTTTTGTAAAAGCTTTATAATGTGCTCTTATTTTATTCAGTAAATCCCCTATCATTTTTACCTCCCAAAACTCTGTAAAGCGCACCGTAAAGACCTGATTTCTCGCCGAGCACAGGACCGGTGAGCTTCACACCGCAATAAGACGGCATAACTCGTTTATTTACAGCTTCATTAAGATATTCTACAACGGATTTTTCGTTCATTATTCCGCCTGCAAGCACTATACACGACGGATTGAATATATGTATGAGACAGACAAGCCCAGTTGCCACCTCATACATCCAAATATTCACCGTTTCCCGAACATTATCATCTTTTTTTATTATATTAAATATTTCTCTGCCGTTCAAGTATTTCCCTGTTCTTTTCTCCACCATACGGCAGAGTGCGGAGGAGGAAGCATATCTCTCATAGCAGCCGTTCATTCCGCAGGTACATTTCTCTCCGCCTGCATGGGTTATTATATGCCCGAACTCTCCGGCAGAAAAATTCCTGCCGTAATACACCTCTTTATTGTGGATTATACAGCCGCCTATTCCCGTACCGTATGTAAGACACAGAAAATCGTCAAATTCCTTTGCTGCACCGTAATGTGCTTCACCCAAAGCCGCGCTGTTTACATCGTTTTCGACAGCAACAGGCACGTTAAATTTATCGGATAAAATTTTTGAAATTTCCATTCCCGTATATCCCGGAATATTGTCGGTTGCAAATATTATTTTCCCCTGATACGGGTCAACTTGTCCCGCTGTGCTTACACCTATTCGGTCAAATTCTCCTAAGCCTGACAGGATATTCTCTGCCGCAGATATGACAGCAGCTCCTCCTAAATGCGCATTCGTAGGTGTTTTGTCAAATTTAAGGCAGTTTCCGTTTTCATTAAAAAGCCCGTATTTTATCGCTGTTCCGCCGATGTCCAAAGCGGCTATTTTCATATTATATCATTTCCTTTCCGTCACAATACAAAAAGCGGGAATGTCGCTTGGATATTCCCGCAGTTTTTATCTTATTTTATTGCATTAACAAAACGCTTTGTTATCTCTCTCGGGCGTGTTATAGCCGTTCCTATTACGGCGGCGTGAGCGCCACACTCAAAAGCTTTTTTAAGCTGTTCGGGAGTCCATATTCCTCCCTCTGCTATCACAGTTGCACCCAGCTCGTTTGCAAATCTGCTCATGAGCTCAAAATCAGGCAGTTCTCTGCCTTTTGTCTTTTCTGTGTAGCCTGCAAGAGTTGTTCCGAGTATATCAAATCCGATTTTAAGGGCATGCTCGCCGTCCTCAAAGCATGAACAGTCAGCCATGAATACAGCTTCGGGATATTTTTCTCTGAGTGGAATAAAAATCTCGTCTAAGGTCTTTTTTCCGTGGCGCAGTCTGTCAGTTGCGTCTATGGCAATGACATCCGCCTTACATTCTATGAGCTTCTCAACGTCTTCTGCCGTTGATGTTATGTAAACATCGGAATCGTCAAACACAGTCTTTATAATGCCTATAACCGGCAGACTGACAGTCTTTTTTATCTCACGTATATCCTCAACGCTGTTTGCCCTTATTCCGCAAGCTCCGCCCTCCATAGCGGCAAAAGCCATTCTCGACATAATGTATGAGCTGTGAAGCGGCTCATCCTCCAAAGCCTGACACGATACTATAAGACCGTTTTTGATTTTATCCAATATCTCCTGCTTGTTCATAATAACCTCCAAAACAGACGTATTTATTCTACACTCGTTCCAAAAATATAATTCAAACTTATTCACATTATACAAGCAATAAATAATTTTTTCAATATTAAAAGCAATATTAAAAAAATTTTCTTTTAGTTGTTGCTTTTTAAATTTCAGCATGATACACTGTGAATAAATTACAGGATATTTTTTCTGAATAAAATATAAAGAGGTGCTGACAAATGAAAAAGCCGTTTATAAATGACTGTGCAGTTTTTTCTCCGAATATGTCGCCTGCCGATTATCACAGAATACCGTCACTTCTGCTTACAGACGATAACGTATTGATAGCCTGTGCAGACGCAAGATATGACTCGTTTTATGACAATCCTAACAGAATTGACAAGGTAATAAGACGAAGCTTTGATTTTGGAAGCACTTGGGAGGATATACAAACCATCATTGAGTGTAACGGCAGAGGCAGACGAAACGGCGAGGCAGCAATCGACCCTGCCATGCTTTATGACAGCGACACAAAAACCGTTTGGATGCTCTATTCCCATACACCTGCGGGAATAGGTTTGGCGGCTTCCTGCGCGGGTAGAGGCTGTGATGACAGCGGAAACAGATATGTATATGATGCATCAAAAAACAGATATATCTTAAAAGGCGGAAAACTTTTTGATGCATCAGGAAACGATATCGGTTTATCTGTATCAAAAAACGGTGATGTCGATAAAAACGGAGAATTTATCTGCAATATATATGCTTCAAACGGTCAATTTCTAATTGAGCGCACCTCATATCTCGAAGCAGTTTACAGTAATGACAACGGTGCAACTTGGTCTGAGCCTGTTGATTTGACTCATATGGTCAAAGAGGATTGGATGCGCTTTATTGGAGCGGGTCCGGGTATCGGAATACAGCTTAAAGGTGGTATACACAAGGGTAGACTTATTTTCCCTATCTATTTTTCCAACGATACAAATTCATCTTTCCCGTATCTTTCATGCGCTCTGATATACAGCGATGACCACGGCAAAACATGGAACAGAAGTGTATCTCCTAATGACGGACGTGTTTTTGAAGGCAAAAAGCTCTCTGCACAATTTTTGCAGGAGGAAAATGCACAGCTTACCGAATCGCAAATTGTTGAACTCAACGACGGCTCACTTTTATACTTTATGAGAAATCACTCCGGCAGCGGCAAATGTGCGGTTACCAAAAGCTTTGACGGCGGAGACAGCTTTTCTGAAGTGACTATGACAGAGCTCAACGACCCTATATGCCAGTCATCTGTTGTCAGCGCTAAATATAATGATAAAGACATTATAGTGTTCGTCAATCCTGACCACAAAACTGAAAGAAAAAATGGTACATTAAAAGTGAGCACCGACAACGGCGCAACATGGTGTGCATCAAAAGTTATCCATGAGGGTGACTTTATGTACTCCTCCACTGTTGTGTTTGACGACGGCACAGTCGGAATACTGTTTGAGGGTGACGAACAGATGAAGGAAATAAGATATGTCAGATTTGCTTTGAGCGAGCTCGGTATCTGAAATATAAAATAAATTGAGGGACAGGTATCAGCCTGTCCCTTTTTACTGTCAATTTGTTTGCACTTATTTCCTAAGTTTTCCTTGCCGCTCATAAAACGGCATTCGGCTGTCGCCGAACCGGAAAACTAATATTTTCTTGAACCGAAAAAGCTTTTCGCTTTTTCTCTTTTTTATGTTGGCAATCTGCTTGCGCTGATTGCCTGAGTTTCCCTTGCCGTTCGCAAAACGGCATTCGGCTGTCGCCGAACCGGAAAACTAATATTTTCTTGAACCGAAAAAGCTTTTTGCTTTTTCTCTTTTTATGTTATAATAGTTATTAGTGCATTTTTACAATGTACATTTATAATAAGTAGATATACTTAAAAATATAAGATGTCAAATTTCGGGAATAGGGTGATTTTTTAATGGGTTTAAATGTAGGAATTGACATAGGTTCAACTACTGTAAAAGTAGTTGTTGAACAAGCGGGAAAAATACTTTATAAAATTTATAACCGTCATTTTTCTCAGGTAAGACAGGCTGCCGCAGAAGCACTTAAAGGTGCAAAGGATATATTGGCAGGAAATGAATTTAAGGTTGCGGTTTCAGGTTCTGCTGGTCTTGGGGTTGCAGGCTGTGCCGGAATTGAATTTGTACAGGAGGTTTTCGCCACATATGAGGCTGTAAAAGCTTTGGAGCCGGATACAGACGCTGTAATAGAGCTTGGCGGCGAGGACGCAAAGATAATCTTTTTGACAAACGGTCTTGAGGAGCGTATGAACGGTACATGTGCCGGAGGAACAGGCGCATTTATCGACCAGATGGCTTCCCTTTTGAACGTCACTGTTACAGAGCTCGATGAACTCAGCTTAAAGCATACAAGAATATATCCTATCGCAAGCCGCTGCGGAGTTTTTGCAAAGTCCGATATTCAGCCGCTTTTAAATCAGGGCGCAAAAAAAGAGGATATTGCCGCAAGTATATTTCAGGCAGTTGTCGACCAGACAATAGCCGGTCTTGCTCAGGGCCGTGAAATAAAGGGAAAAATACTGTTTTTGGGCGGACCTCTCCATTTCTTCAAGGGATTGCAGGACAGATTCAAAGAGACATTGAAGCTATCCGATGAAAATGCAGTTTTCCCTGACTACGCACAGTATTCTGTTGCAATAGGTACCGCTATTTACGCTTCAAAATGCAACAACACATTTACATACGACGAGCTCATAACAAAACTGCTCGACACAAGCAATATGGTCTCTACAACTTCACATCTCGACCCGCTCTTTAAAGACGCAGACGATTACCGCAAATTTAAAGAAAGACATGCGGCAGCATCTGTTCCGTTATGCGATTTATCGTCATATTCAGGCAACGCATATCTTGGAATAGACAGCGGAAGCACCACCACAAAGCTGGTTTTAATGGGCGAAAACTGTGAAATACTCTATAATTTTTACAATTCAAACCACGGAAACCCAGTTGAGATAATCCGTGAGCAGTTAGAGCATATCTATTCTATTCTTCCTAAAGATGTAACTATAAAATCCGCTGTATCAACAGGCTATGGTGAAGACCTTATAAAGAATGCCTTTCACCTTGACTATGGTATAGTTGAGACTATGGCGCACTTCAAAGCCGCCAAACACTTCAATCCAAACGTCGACTTCATACTCGATATAGGCGGTCAGGACATCAAATGCTTTAAAATCAAAAATGATATGATAGACAGCATTATGCTCAATGAGGCGTGTTCTTCGGGCTGCGGTTCGTTTATCGAAACATTTGCCCGCTCAATGGGATATTCCGCACAGGAATTCGCACAACTCGGCATGTTCTCGCAGGCACCTGTTGATTTGGGCTCCCGCTGTACGGTATTTATGAACTCCTCTGTAAAGCAGGCTCAAAAGGACGGCGCACGTGTTGAGGATATATCCGCGGGACTTTCCATAAGCGTTGTCAAAAATGTACTCTATAAGGTTATCAGAACAAGAAACGCAAAAGAGCTCGGCGAAAATATCGTCGTACAGGGTGGTAC
>CALXEM010000065.1 GCA_944387335.1 uncultured Clostridia bacterium
AATGTTATAGCACCTGTCGGACATGTCGGCAGACAGTCGCCTAGACCGTCGCAGTAATCGTCACGTAAAAGCTTTGCCTTTCCGTTTACCATTCCTATCGCGCCCTCATGGCATGCGTCTGCACATGCTCCGCATCCGTTACATTTTTCTTCGTCTATATTTATAATTCTGCGTATCATTTTATTGACCTCCTTGATTTGTTGACTTAATTATAATACAATAAAAGCTGCAATTCGGTGGTTATAACCACATAAACAGGAGTTATTCTATGAAAAATCTGCTAACTTTAAATCCCGTTTTAAAAGGTATCGACCCGTGTGCATACGATGAGATACTCTCATGCGCAAACGCACGTACAGTAAAATATAAAAAGGACTCTGTCATTTTCACTGTCGGCACTAAGACAAATGAATTCGGAATACTGATTTCAGGAACTGTCCACATAGAAAATATTGATGTTTGGGGAAACCGCGTAATTCTGCACAGCATACAGTCTGGAAATATATTCGCCGAAACGTACGCTTTGTGCAATGCTCCGATGACGGTATATGTAACGGCAGTTGAGAACAGCGAGGTGCTGTTTATTGATATAAATGCGCTTTTATCAGAAAAAAACCGTGAAAAAGCGTGGTACACAAAAATACTGCACAATATGCTCATACTCTCCGCAAATAAAAATCTGGCATGGTCGGACAGAGTGTTCTGTACCTCCTCAAAGAGCATACGCACAAGAGTTATGAATTATTTATCATCACAGGCAATAAAATGCTCAAGTATGGACATAATAATACCGTTTAACCGTCAGCAAATGGCGGACTACTTAAATGTAGAGCGCAGCGCACTGTCAAAAGAGCTCGGCAAAATGCAAAAGGACGGCATTTTAACTTTTAATAAAAACAAATTCCGTCTGTTAAAAACAGAATAATGCACAAATTGCATTTGATAAATTACAGCATAATGAAAAACCGTATTTGACAAAGTAATTACAATCTGATATAATTATCAAACGATTTAAAAACTCACTTGAGGGAGTAGTTTGCACTGATATGTGTGGCAAGTCAACACCCTGACCATGTAAAAAGGTCTGGCTTGTCTTAATTAACGAGACTCATGTATGGTTTTATTGTAAGTATGCCATACATGAAGTTTTACAGCTCATGTATGGTTTTGTAACCATATGTGAGTTTTTTTATTGTAAAATTATTTGCATATTCACGTGCAGACAAATGAAAGGAAAGTGTATAAATGTCAGAACTCTATTACTGCAAAACTCCTGAGCAATCACTCGAAGCTCAGAAATCCAGCATCAGCGGCCTTACTTCAGGTGAAGCTGAAAAGCGTTTACAGGAAGTTGGCTTAAATCAGCTGTCCGAGGGCAAAAAGAAAAGCGCCTTGCAGGTCTTTGCCGAACAGTTTAAAGACCTTTTGGTAATTATACTTTTAGCCGCCGCTTTAATTTCTGCAATATCGGGCAATGTTGAGAGCACATTGGTTATTTTCGCTGTACTTATACTGAATGCTGTTTTGGGTACTGTGCAGTATTTCAAAGCCGAAAAATCACTCGAAAGCTTAAAGGCTATGTCCTCGCCTACCGCCAAGGTATTGCGTGACGGTAAAAAAACAGAAATTCCGTCTCCGCAGGTAGTTCCGGGAGATATAGTTCTCCTTGAAGCCGGAGATATGGTTGTAGCCGACGGACGTATTTTGGAAAACTTCTCTTTAAAGGTAAACGAAAGCTCGCTTACAGGTGAAAGCGAAGGCGTTGAGAAATTTGCCGAAATAATAGATTCTGATAAAGTCGCTTTAGGTGACCAGAAAAATATGGTATTCTCCGGCTCTCTTGTAACATATGGCAGAGCGACAGTCCTTGTTACAGGAACAGGAATGAACACCGAAATAGGTAAAATTGCCGCTTTGATGAATCAGACTCAGCAGAGAAAAACTCCTTTGCAGGAAAGCCTTGATAAATTCAGCGCAAAACTCGCACTGATTATCATAATCATATGCGCCGTTGTATTTGCACTGTCCGTATTCAGAACAGGCATGGGCATACTTGACTCATTGATGTTCGCAGTTGCATTGGCTGTTGCCGCTATTCCTGAGGCGCTCTCGTCAATCGTAACTATTGTTTTGGCAATGGGAACGCAGAAAATGGCAAAGCAAAACGCCATTATGAAGGACTTAAAGGCAGTAGAAAGCTTAGGCTGTGTATCTGTTATCTGCTCCGATAAAACAGGTACTCTTACCCAGAACAAAATGACACCGCAAAAGGTATATGCAGACGGCATTTTGCTTGAGGGCGAAAACTTAAACCTTGCAAACGATGTTCAGCGTCTGCTTATGAAATCGGCACTTCTTGCAAGTGACGCTGTTCACGACGAAGAGACAGGCGCTTCTATCGGTGACCCGACAGAGGTAGCACTTGTAATGCTCGGTGAATACTTCTGCGTTGAGGAGGAAATGTACCGTGAGCACCACCCGCGTTTGAGTGAGCTCGCATTCGACTCCGACAGAAAGCTTATGAGTACGCTTCACGACATCGATGGCGTGCCTACAATGTACACAAAGGGCGCTATGGACGTTTTGCTCAGCCGTTCAAAATGGCTGCTTACAAGTGAAGGAAAAGTACCGCTTACAGAAGAGAGAAAAGCCGAAATTGCAAAGGTAAATATGCAGCTTTCCGAAGAGGGACTGCGTGTGTTGGCATTTGCATACCGTGAGATAGACTCCATTCGTCCGCTGCCACTTGAAGACGAAAACGACTTTACATTCTTAGGACTTGTATCCATGATAGACCCGCCGAGACCTGAGGCTGTTCAGGCAGTTGCTGACGCAAAGCGCGGCGGTATCCGTACAATTATGATTACAGGTGACCACAAGGTAACCGCAACTGCCATTGCAAAGCAGATAGGTATATTTGAAAACGGCGATATGGCGCTCTCAGGCGTTGAACTCGACTCCATGACAGACGACGAGCTCGATAAATGCCTCGAATCCGTTTCAGTTTATGCACGTGTTTCACCTGAGCATAAAATACGCATAGTAAACGCTTGGCAGAGAAAGGGCAATATCGTTTCCATGACAGGCGACGGTGTAAACGATGCCCCTGCCCTTAAGAAAGCAGACATAGGCGTCGCTATGGGTATAACAGGTACCGAAGTTTCAAAGGACGCCGCTTCAATGATACTCTCCGACGATAACTTCGCAACTATTGTAAAGGCTGTTGTAAACGGCCGAAGCGTATATGCAAACATCAAAAACGCTATACAGTTCCTGCTCTCAGGTAACACAGCCGGTATATTCTGTGTACTGTATGCCTCACTGTTCGCATTGCCTGCACCGTTTGAGGCAGTTCACCTGTTGTTTATCAACCTCTTAACAGACTCTATGCCGGCTATCGCAATAGGTATGGAGCCTGCAAGAAAAGGCCTTTTGGATGAAAAGCCGCGTGATCCGAAAGAATCAATACTGAATAAACCGCTTGTAACACGTATCGCCGCTCAGGGACTTCTGATTGCCATTGTTACCATAATTGCGTTCTATATAGGCTATCAAAACTCAGACGCCGCTTTGGCTTCAACAATGGCATTCTCAACACTTACACTTGCAAGACTGTTCCACGGCTTTAACTGCCGCAGTGATGAAAATATATTTAAACTTAAATTCTCTACAAACAAATACTCTGTTTTGGCATTTTTAGCAGGTGTAGTGCTTCTCTTGCTGGTACTGTTCGTACCGGGATTAAACACACTGTTTGCAGTATCGCCTAGCTTCGGTCTTACACAGTTAGGACAGATTGCTGTACTCGCATTACTGCCAACGGTAGTTATTCAAATAGTAAAAATAATCCTCGACGCTAAAAACAAAAAATAACGTTAGCAACAGCGCGAAAAAAGATACCCTATACTTTAAGTATGGGGTATCTTTTTTAATGAGTCTTTTAAAATTATTTAGTCCGTTGACTATACATAATACATTGACTATAATTAAAATAATGAAATTTATAAATATAGAAATCATAAAGCAACTAATTAAAGGAGCAGCTATAAATGAAAAAGAAAATCTTAACCATATTCCTGACATGCGCCGTTGTGCTCTCAATGTCAGCATG
>CALXEM010000066.1 GCA_944387335.1 uncultured Clostridia bacterium
AATTTTTACTTGCAAATATTATTGCTGATTGTTATAATAAAACCATTAAATAAAAATTATTTGTTGAAAATTTTATTACAAATATATAATTTAAGGAGATATAAACAGATGAAAGAACGTAGAGAAAGTAAAAGTACTATTTCTAAAATTATATATATCATTATTGCTGTCATCTTAATAATGTGTATAACAACAGGTGTTGTATTTATAATACATAAAAGCAGCAATAACAGTATGCCTGCTTCTACTACAATTACAAACGGTATGTCTGCATATGAATTAGCATTACAGAATGGTTATAACGGAACGGTGCAGGAATGGCTGGATTCTCTTTCCGGTAAATCCGCCTATGAAATTGCTGTTGAAAATGGATACTCTGGTACAGAAGCAGAATGGGGCGATGCTTTAGCAGCTATTACGGAGCAAGACAATGTAAGCATTAAAACAGCTTCTTTTTCTACTGAAGGTGATCTCTTAATTACGCTGTCAGACAATACCGTCTTAAATCTTGGTAAAGCTGTTGGAACTAACGGAAAAGACGGTATTGACGGACAAGATGGTGCCGATGGTAAAGACGGTAAAGACGGCGTTGGTATATCTAATGCATATGTAAACGATAATAGTCAGCTTGTATTGAACTTTACGGACGGTAAAACGGTAAATCTTGATAAACTCGTTTGTAGCAATGGTAAAGATGGTGTAAGTATAATAAATTCAGCAATCAACAGCAATGGTGAGCTGATTTTAACATACTCAGACGGTCAGGTATTAAATTTAGGTATTGTAGTCGGTACTGACGGTGAAAACGGAAATGACGGACTCAACGGGCAAGACGGTACTGACGGAATAAGTGTTATAAAATCAGAAATAAACCAAAAAGGAGAATTGGTTTTAACTTATTCAGACAATACAACTGAGAACCTCGGCGTTATAATCGGTACTGACGGCAAGAACGGTCAAAATGGTATTGATGGTAAGGATGGCGTCAGTATCAATACAATAAACATAAATCAAAATGACGAACTGGAAATTGTTCTGTCAAGCGGCACAAAACTAAATCTCGGTGTTATAAAAGGAACTGACGGAATAAATGGTCAAGACGGTAAAGACGGAATAGGAATTACTACGGCAGAAATAAATATAAGTGGTGAATTAGTACTTACTTTCTCTGATTCTTCCACTGTAAATCTTGGATGTGTTGTCGGAAAAGACGGAACTGACGGAAAAGACGGTGTTGGAATTGATAATGTCACTATTTCCTCTGAAGGTGCATTAAATATTGAACTCACTAACGGTACAACATTAAATTTGGGCAACATTAAAGGAACTGACGGAATCGGTATTTCAAAATCTGAAATCAACAGCAGCGGTGAGCTAATACTCACATATTCAGACGGACAAAGTAAAAATCTTGGCAATATAGTAGGAAAAAACGGCAGTGACGGTTCTGACGGAAGAGGAATTAAAAATGTCACATTATCACCTTCCGGTGAATTAAGCATTGTTCTCACTGACAACACAGTTTTTAACCTTGGCAACGTAAAAGGAGAAAAAGGCGATAAAGGAGAAAAGGGAGAAAAGGGAGATTCCGGAAAAGATGGCAGGGGTATTGCCAATATAAAAATTGTCAACGAAGAACTTATAGTAACTTACACAGACGGTACGGAAGATAACGCCGGTAAAATTCCCACAACCGATGGTTCGGATACAACTGATACATCAATGTATGTATTCACATTGCTTGATGACGATACATATAGCATAGCTGCGTCTGATACATTTAATTTGAGCATAGCGGAAATACCTCAAACTTATAACGGCAAAAGAGTTACACAAATTGCTGAAAATGGGTTTGCAAATCTTACTGATTTGCAAACAGTAGTACTTCCATATAGTATAACAACTATTGGAAAAAACGCTTTTATAAATTCAGGCGTGACTTTTGTAAATATTCCGATGTGTGTAACGACTATAGGAAGTTATGCATTCTATGGTTGTCCTTTAAAAAACGTTGACATGTGCGGAACATCTAAATGGAAAGTTGGCTCAGAGTATTTTCCAGGAACATATGGCTTAACCGAAATTGATAATTATGCAGAAGCTTTATCAAAAAGTTGTTATTACCAGTCCGAAGATTATCACGGCGGCTTTAAAGAATTTTATAAAAATGATTGGACTCGTTAATATATAGTAATTGTTACATTGGAATATTTAGAGGAGGTATTTTCATATGGCTGTTTGGGGTGTTGGAGCTACATGGAACGGACAAGATGTCTCAAAAGAGTTTATTGGATATGAAACAGCAACTATTGGTTGGAATAGAGAAGAAAATCCTAAATTTCACGAATTGATGACAAAGATTTGTCCGGGAGACTTAATTTTTATCAAAGCACGATTTATGATGAATGATCCTTTACGAATTAAAGGAATTGGAATTGTTGTCGACACGAAATTGTGCAAAGAGAATGGATATCATGATAGAGACGGGATCAAAGTGCATTGGGTGAAAAATCTTACAGATTCCCCTGCAGACATTTCAGCTCCTTCTAAATACGGTTCAACCCATACTCTTTATCAAGAAGATAATCCTGATGTAATACAGAAGATTGTAAATCTTTTATAAATAGATTTGAAAAAGACGCTCTGAAACGAAAAATCAGGGCGTCTTTTTTGTTTGCTCTCTATGCAGTCTCTACGGCTCATAGAGGGCTTTTAATTTTTCGGGCAAAGCTGTTCGGGAAAAGGAAAAAAGAAATCTATACGCATGTTAAGGGTCAAACAGGCACTAATCAACGTCTTGTTCCAGCAATTCTTGTTTTATTAACGTTTCTTCCAGCAACTGTTGCTTCAATAACTCTTTTTCATGAATCAAGTTTTGTTCTTCTTTTTCTCTCATAGTTGATCTGAATTTTTCTAACATAAGCTCCACTTCCTTCTCATTTTGCTTATGCTTTTTCCCTTCATATTTTGAACGAATTGAAATCAAAATTTCATGGAGATAATCCGATACAACATTTTTAAGTATTGTTTGCTCATCAGACAGCGCCAATGTTATTCGTCCAACTGGAGTTCCGTCCTCTAATTTAACAAATGGCGGTAAATCAAGCATAGCATAAATATAGAAAGCTTCAAATAATGGCTCGGCTATCTCTTTGTTGCCCAATATATCATTTATGATTTCCATTATCTCTGGATGATTTCTTTTTATCTTATACAAATATTTAATGGCGCCGTTTTTTAAGCCCGTTATATACTCTATATGATAACACTCTGTTCGTACTCCTCGTAGAAGAGTATCGCAGGATATATTGTAAAAATCAGCCAAAATAATTGCGTCAGAATGAGTAAGCTCTTGTTTGTCAGATTCCAGGCGTCCAAGTTTTTTACGATTGATTCGAGTTTTTTGTTCTAAATCTTTTTGATTTAGCTCCTTCTCTTCTCGTAAATATCGCAATCGTTGTCCCACAGTTTTTCGAGCCAATAATTTGTCCATATTCATTAAATCCACCTCTATGTGACATTATAGTCCATTTTATGGACGAGAATCAAGATGTTTGTTAGACTGTAATCGTCGACAGAAATCAAGCTGAACACGTGAACAGCAATTAAAGTACTTGAATGATTGTAAAACAGTGATATGCTCCCTTTTTACTTTATTTCATTAAGGTACATCAGCAAAAAAAAAAACTATATTTTAAAAACTTCATATTGAGAATCGAGGTGAATCCATTGTGCTATACTTATAAGTTTTATTCTCGAAATAGACATATTACTGAGATTCCGGACAATCAACTATGTACTGTCTACCAGTGCAACCATGTTGTAGATGTTATCAGTATTCAGAAGCGTTCCCGTTCTATCTCTCACTATAAGAGGATTTCTAAAACTCATTATTGTGATGTCAGGACTGGAGAAGTATTTGAGTACCAAAAGCGAGAGAAGCGTTCTCAATCTTTAAAAGACACTTTTATTCAGCTTAGGCGTCTTATTAACAACAATTTCACTGGTAAGCATTCTGAACTGATGTTAGTTCTCACCTATTCCAGCTACATGGATAACGCAGAACAGTTATATCAGGATTTCCGCAAGTTCTGGCTACGGTTTAAATACCATTTTCCTCCATCGGAGTATATTTGTATTATTGAACCACAAGCCAGCGGTTCCTATCATTTTCATGTACTGGTTAAATCAAGAGATGACTCACTATTATTTGTTCCTAAGGTACAATTGGATCAGCTTTGGGGGGCATGGCGGAACATATGTAAGACGAATTACTGATGTTGACAACCTTGGAGCTTATTTCTGTTCGTACTTTACGAATTTGGACTGCTTCGAGGGAACAGAGCTTCAAGAAAAATATCCGTCTGCAAAGATGTTGGTTAAAAATGCTCGATTATGTTACTATCCCCCTAATCTTAAAATCTATCGATGTTCTAAGGGGATTCAAAGACCACGCCCAATAACGCTTACATTCAGTGAAGTTAAGCGGTTGGTTGGGGGCAGTCAACCAGTTCGGAAATCTGCTAAACAAATTATTGCAGTGGATAACGACGGTATAGAACGTGAATTAAATGCTATTGAGTACAGACAATACAATTTATTAAAAAACAAATTTTAGGAGGATTCTATAATGTATAAAATTAATTTTGAAAATGTAAAAAACGCTAAGGGTGGTCAACTCCTGCCCGCCGGAAATTATGTATGCCATGTTGTAGACGTGTTTGAAAATGGTTACGACGTTTTAATTCTATTTGATATTCACGAGGGAGAATACAAGGAATATTTCGACTTTGTTGGCAGCTATTCCTATATGAAAAACGGAAATCAATATGATTATCCCAGCTTGCAATTTACCCTGGATCCAGGTGAGTTTGAGGAGCATTTACGTTTTTCAAAATTCATTGAGGTAGCGGAAAAGGCTAACCCGAATTTTAAATTTAATGGGAGTAACCTTGATGAAATAGAACTAATAGGTCTAACGTTGGAAACGGTTGATTATGCAAATGCTGATGGTACAATTGAAACGCATTACAGAATTGTCAGTATTGATACACCGGATAATGTCCGTTGTCAAGAAAGAGGTAATTAATATGAATATAAATCTGAATCAAACTTATTTCGTGGATATTTATAATTCTGCTTGTTCTGCTACTGACGAGTTAAGTAAAGTTCGTCATTTGTTAGGACGGTACCATTACTTAACAAGTGCCGAACACAAATTATTAAGACAAGCATTGCACCTGTTATACAAAAAAATCGTTGCCGTAGGTGCAGACATCGAAGAGTACAAGGCTTTTAAAACATGTTGCTTTGATATACCTGAATCTAAGGAAGAACAGAACATTTAAGCCGTAAATGAGAGATTGTTGTAATAAAAGTTATAAGCAACACTATAGTAAGAAAAATTAAAATTAAAAAATATCGTTGCTTACTTTTTTAAATAACCTGAATAGTAGTCAAGCCGGTACTCATAAAATGAAAGGAGATCTAAAGAAGGGGGCTTTGGTAAACGGTGGAGATCATAATGCACTACCCTAAGACGGAACAGGGCTGGCTCGAACTTCAAAAAAGAATAGCTTCTGTTCATGCCGAGGCGGTAGAGCAATATCTTACAAAATTACCGTGCCCTAAAGAACAGAAGCTGGCGTTGCTGAAATCTGTTCATGAAGATTTGAAAAAAAGTAAGTAGTACATAAAATGAGACGGTCAGGCTGGTTAGGCTTGACCGTCTCATTTTTTTTTTAGGCAGAAAATTCTTTTATTAATTCAGGCAAAGTTTTTACATCATCAAAATTAATTTCATTTAAGTCAGGAGTAGTATCAATTTCTTCTTTTGTTTTATAAGCCCTATAAATCAAATTTAAAGGTTCTGTATCAGTTCCGGAAACATTAATTTCCAATACATTGTTATCCATTTCTTCAATTTTTGATACAATAGCTTTAGTAATAAAATTTTGCGTAAAAAACTCTAATTTTTCTCCATAAATTTCTTGTTGATGTGATTCTATGTATGACAGCGCCATTTTTTGCCCTATTTTAGGATATAAATCAGATTCAGATTTATATGCTTTTATCGTAAGACTATTAATGTCATTTTTCTTTATCATATATTTTTTTATAAAAAGAAAATATAATTTTAATATTATCTTTTCATCTGTTTTAGACAGTGTTAAATCTTCAGAAATATTTTGAGTTGAAAACTGTATTCCAAAAAAATTTTCAATATCGCTAACTGCACCCCAATAACATTCCAATTTGTTAACAATATTTGTTAATTCTTCTTTTTCGTTTGTATTATTTTTCAACATTTTTTTAATTAAGTATTTTGTCGCATTCAAATTGTAAATTATTTCTTTTACACTATTAGCGTTTTCAACTTTCAACTCAAAATTTAATGTAGCTTTTTTATCATTATAAATAACTATTTTGATATATACAATACTTTTCTGCTTGTCTGTTTCCATAACAATAGAATTATTATCAGTGTAAACTTTGATTTTAAATGTGTAATCCCCATAACCAGTAGAAATAATAAAAGGACGTTCTGCTTCTGATAAACCAATAAAAATTTTATCTATTTCATTTTTTCTATGTATTATCTGTTTATATCCCCCACTTTTTATATAAGTTTCAATTTCGGAAATATTCTCTATTTCTTTATATTCTCCTTTTTCTAATATTTGATTTAATCCTTTTAAAAACTTCTCTTTTGATTCTATATTTTTTAAGCATATAGAACCAACAAGTTCTGGCTCTTTCGTAGTAAAAATATCCTTAAGCGGATTATTCATTTTTACCAATCCTTTCTTATTTCATCTAAAACTAATATTTTACTTATAAGCACTAATTTTTGGGTTACAACATCATTATCTGTATCAAAATACTCATCCGGAATACCCCATATATAGTTTATACAATTAATGCGTGCTTGTATATTTGGAACAATTAAATATCTAATGTCATTATAATTAAAGTTTAACCATAAATCTCTGCAAGTCTGTTTTGCAAGTTCTTCTGATTGGACATCAAGGAAATTCTTATCCATATCAATCTTAAAATTTAATGTATTTGGATTGGCAATAATAGGTTGAAACTGATATTTACTTTTATTATTATACTTCCTGATCATTATTGGATCAGGAACATAACGCCATTCCTGTTCATCATGAAAATTCTTCGAAATCAAAATATGTTTACCTTCTATATTTCTTGGCATTCTGCCACGTAAAGGCTTTATAAACGATAACCGATATAACACGGCATTTGATTCATCATCAGATAAATCATCAGCATTAATTAACTTATTAAAATCTTTTTGTAACACACTTAAGTATGTTGATGTCTCGTTAATATATTGGACAGGCTGTAGATTATGTAATTCTCCCCATTGTTTTGAAAAGGCTATTGCAAATTCTCCGTAAACACTAGTATGATCATTATATTGTGGTCTCAATTGTTTATGTAATTTAGAAGTAATATTATGTAACGGTATATCACAGAAACATTTTTGTGGAATTGCAATCTCGTTAAACATATGATCATCTTTATTTAAATTAAGATAACTAATATCTTCTCTACAATATCGAGGAGTTAGTGCTCTTTCCAATAATGCAGTTTGTAGATATTTTTCTTCTTTCATAAAATGAAATAATGAATTGGCGCTTTGAAAATAATCTCCTTCGCCTATTTTTATAGTGTTATTTATTAATGACTGCTGACTTTGCATATAATCTCTCTTTCCGCAAAAATTCTTTATTTATATTATATCATAAAATACAGTTTAAGTTAAGATCTTAAAATTATACTATTTTTTCCCACATTCCCTTTGTCACCCTCACTTTTCCTCTTTCCCATCGTTTCACTGCTCCCGCACTTACACCGTACAGCTTTCCGAATTGGTACTGCGTCAATCCCATGCTTTTACGAATCTTCCGTATCTGCCAGCCCTGCCCGTCATAGAGAAATTGGTTGTACTCGTCCAGCAGGTCTGTAATATCCACTTCCAGCAATTTCGCAATCCGACTGAGCTTGTCTACCGGGTAATAGTCATGTTCCGGATTCTCATAATGAATATAGGTACTTTCGTTCATCCCTGCATACTCAGCGACTTCACGCTGGAGCAGGGATTTTTTATATCGGTAATACCGCAGCTTGTCCGCCGTTGTGGTAAGCATTTCCGGATTGGGATATTGGATATTGAACTTTTCGGCGTCAGTGAGCTTCTTCGGACGTAAAAATTGAAAGCTGTGGATTGCAAGAGGACTGTAAATTGTCCGTCCGTTTCTTTGCTTACTGAGTACATACAAGTTATCGCTGATTTTTAAGAACAAGCACCATTTCGAAACATTCCGGGAAAAAGGAGCTTCTTTTTCCTGTTCCAACTTTAAAAGAGCCGTTATGAGCGGATTAGTTTTTCTATACACCTAGAAGCGTATGTCGCAAAGCGTGTGCCCTTTTCATAGTTAAAGGTATCTGCCGCCTTTATAAGTCCTATTGTGCCTATTGAGATTAAATCGTCCTGGTCCTTTATGTTTGAGTAGTATTTTTTTATGATATGCGCCACAAGCCTTAAATTGTGCTCCACCAGCTTATTTCTAGCGGAAATATCGCCCTGCCTTATCTTCTTAAGACATTCCAGCTCCTCTGCGGCTGTAAGCGGTCTCGGAAACGAACCGCTTCCCGTTATATGCAGTACGAAAAACAGCATATTTCCGAGCATAAGCAGTATAAACGCCCAATACATAAAAAACTCCCCCTGTTTTGTTTTAAAATTAAAGTGCGGTTATAAATTCTATGCCGAAAATGCTTTAAATAATACAAATTCGTGTTTTTTACAGCATGTCCCGACAACATACGAGGCTTGACCGCCTGAAAATATGCTGTTACAATATCTCTATTAGATATATTTAGAAAGGTCGCTTTTATGGAATATTTAATTCTCGGTCTGCTCATACTCTCACCGATGACGGGGTATGAGCTTCAGCAGTTTATAAAGAATAACCTCTCGCTCATATGCTCCCACAGTGCGGGAAGTATTCAGACAGCCATTGCAAAGCTGAAAACTCAAGGTAAGATAACCTGTCAGGACACATCTCAGGGCAAGCGCATTAAAAAGGTATTTCTTATAACTGACTGCGGCAGACAGGCGTTTTCGGATTGGGTTGCACAGCCTATGCAGGCGGACAAGGTCAAAAACATGGAACTCTCAAAGCTGTTCTTTTTAGGTCTGACTGACAAAAAAGAGCGTTTTGACGCCGTAAAGGGCTATATCGAGCAGTTAGAGAAAGTCAGAAACACGCTGACAGCTATCCGCGAGAGCTTTTCAGTCATAAAAAAAGAAGCGCTCTCACAGGATGATAAGCTGTACGACGTGTTAAAATTTCAGAGCTATACCATTGAATACGGACTTGCCGCCGCAGAGTTTGAACACAACTGGTACAGCCAGTTGCTTAAAAAGATAGAAAACGAATAAAGTGAAAATTATATAAAAGGGAGAGTTTTAATATGGATATACTTGTCTTAAACGCAAGCCCAAAGGGCAAAAACAGCACAACTATACACACTGCGCTCTATTTACAAAAAGTATACTCAGAGCATAATTTTACATTTCTTAATGTAGGTCAGCGCATAAAGAGCTATGAAAAGGACTTTACACCTGTCCGCGAGGCATTAAAAAAAGCTCAGGCCGTACTGTTCTGCTATCCTGTATATACATTTATAGCGCCGTATCAGCTTCACAGGCTCATTGAGCTTATAAAGGAGGACTGCGTGGATTTAAGCGGCAAATTCGCGTCGCAGATAAGTACCTCAAAGCATTTTTACGACGTAACTGCGCACAGATATATTGAGGAAAACTGCTTTGATATGGGCATGAAAGTAGTCCGCGGACTTTCCGCCGACATGGACGACCTGCTCACCGAAAAGGGCAGAAAAGAGGCCGAGATGTTCTTTGAGGACTTTATATTCTCATGTGAGCACTCGCTTTTTGTAACACCTCCTGCAATACCCGACAGCAATAACCGCTGTGAGCAAAAATATGTGCCGAGCATAAAAGAATGTGCAAAGAGCGATAAAAGAGATGTTGTAATCGTCACTAACTGCGCTGACGACGATGAAAATTTATCGAATATGATAGCTGATTTTCGTGCCGCTCTGCCGTGCGAGAGCCGTGTTGTAAATCTGCGCAAATTCCCGTTCGCCGGCGGATGCTTAGGATGCTTCGGCTGTGCTGTTACAGGAAAGTGCGTTTATAAGGACAACTTCGACGAGTTTTTACGCAAAGAAATCCAGACCGCCGACGCCATGGTATACGCCTTTACAATCTCAGACCACTACACACACTCCAGCTTTAAATGCTATGACGACAGGCAGTTCTGCAACGGACACAGAACCGTAACCCACGGCACGCCGATAGCATATATTATAAGCGGAGATTACCGCTATGAGTCAAATCTCAGAATGATAGTTGAAGCCAGGAGCGAGGTAGGCGGAAATTATCTGTGCGGCGTTGCCACAGATGAGCATGAGAGCGCTCAGGCTACATCAAATCAGATACGCGCTCTGGCAGACAAGCTTGTATTTGCCATGGATAAAAAATTAAGCCGTCCCGCTAATTTTTACGGTGTGGGCGGAATGAAGATTTTCCGTGATTTAATCTACATTATGCAGGGCATGATGAAAGCCGACCACAAGTTCTACAAAGAGCACGGCATATATGACTTCCTGCAGAAACAGAAAAAGAAAATTTTGCAGATGAAGTTAGTAGGTGCGCTCATATCAATCCCGTCCGTTCAAAAGAAGATGAAAGGCCAGATGAGCGACTACATTATCGGTCCTTACCGCAGTGTAGTTGAAAATGCTACGGCAAAAAACCCGAAAAAATAACTTGCAGTACGGAGGTTTTTAATTGAGCAATATAAAGAATTTTTTAAAAAAGCACAAAAAACTGAGTATATTTACAGGTGTATTTTTAGGCTTAATAATTTTAAGCGTCGGTGGATTTTTGCTGTATGCGTCAGACTATTACAGAGCCGACAAAACTGCTCTGAGCATACTTGAAGAAAACTACAATATGGAAGTTAGAGATAATTTAACTATTCTATCACCGTCAGAGCCGACAGATACAGCCATTGTGTTTTATCCGGGTGCAAAGGTTCAAGCCGAGGCATATCTACCCTTGCTGGATGCAATACGCGATACGGGCATAAAGTGCATATTGGTTGAAATGCCGTTTAATATGGCTATATTCGGCTCAAATGAGGCCAAAGCCGTCATGGAAGAGTTTGACGAAATAGAAAACTGGTATATCATGGGGCACTCCATGGGAGGTGCTATGGCGTCAAAATTTGCGTCCGAAAACAAGCAGTCGATAGACGGTCTGATACTGCTCGGCGCATATATTTACGGAGATTATTCCGATAAAGATACATTGACCGTATACGGTTCGTTTAACACAAGTGTGCGTGACAAAATAGACTATACGGAAAACATAGTCGTAATAGAAGGCGGAAATCACGCCCAGTTTGGAAATTACGGTGAGCAAAAGGGGGATACTCCCGCCGATATATCCCCGCAGGAACAGCAATCTCAGACAGTAGATGCAATAGATGAATTTATAGACAGCCGCTCAGATGAAAAAGCAGCTTAAAGCACAAAACCCGCAGAGAACTTTAAAATTCTCTGCGGGTTTTTATTTACATATAAAAATTACAGCTTGGCCTTGGCAGTAAATGAGCTTACGCTGAACTTTAGCACCGCCACCGATTCGGCGGCTTTATCGTCAAAGCAGAAATCCTTGTCAGCAAGGTTTTTCATAATGAGCGAAAGGGCGCGCTTTTTCTCCTCAACGTCCTCGGTTATGCTCAAAACGCCGTTTCCCACAATGCTCTTATACTTGCACGAATAGGTGCACGCAGAGCCCTCGGTCTCTATTAGTTCATACCCGCAGTCCATTTCAAAAGCGGCTTCACAGGTATGTTTTGCGGCATTTACCTTTCTTCCCTCTTTGGCAGAGTGGAAATACAGTGTAAGCTTATCCTCGTTGTCAAAGCAGTATCCAAAGCTTATCGGAAAGATGTACAGCCCCTCACCGTCTTTTACGGCAATTCGGCACACATCACATTCCGCGATTATCGCCTTTATAGCGTCAATATCGGTTATCTGCCTGTCTCGGCGTCTCATATCCATACAAAATCCGCCTTTACTCCAAATTTCCCGTCGCGTACATAACGGCGGATATAGCGCACATCGGAGCAGTTTCACACCGTAAAATACGCGGGCCTAAATTTACTATGTTTACGCCCTCATTCTCGGCAAAAGCCACCTCGTCGGCTTCAAATCCGCCCTCGCTTCCCACCATTATCGAAACCAATTTTAACTCTGTACTCAAAAGGCTTTTAAGCGTCTTGCCGCGGCTTTCGTAAAACAGTATCGCACAGTCGTCCTCACGCATCTTTTTAACGGCGTCAGAAAAATTCATAACAGGCAAAACCTGCGGAATTATCCCCCTGCCGGACTGCTGTGCCGCCGAAAGAGCTATTTTATTAAGTCTCTCAAGCTTTTTGTCCATGCTCTTTTTATCCGGGCGGGATATACAGCGTGACGTCATCACCGGTACTATTGCGTCAGCACCCAGCTCCACCGCCTTTTGAACGATGAGCTCAAGTTTATCCGATTTCGGCATTGCCTGATACAGCGTCAGTTTAACGCTCGGCTCGGATGTACACTCGGTTTTGGAGAGCACATTTAAAAATACCTCTTTGTCGGAGACAGAGGCTATCTCGCACAGAAAGTCAGTACCCCTAGTGTCGCACACCGTCAGCTTTTCGCCCACAGCCATGCGCAGAGAACGTGAGATGTGCCTTGCGTCCTCGCCGCCTATTGTTACAGTATCAGTAAATGGCTCAGTTACAAAAAATCTCGGCATAATCCTACTCCGCCTTACGCTTTGCACAGAGCGCTACCCAACCGCCTGAATCTCTGCGGTCGGTGCACTCAAAGCCTATTTTGTCCAGAGCGGCAATTACGTCATCTGCACGTTCGTCAATTATTCCCGAGGCAATAAACACGCCGTCCTCTTTCAAAAGTGACGGAATGTCAGGGGACAGTCTTATAATTACGTCAGCCACGATGTTAGCGCAGATTGTGTCAAATGTGCCGTCTATCTTCTCAGCCAAGTCGCCGCATACAAATTCGGTTACATTCTCCACCTTATTGAGCTGAGCGTTTTCGCCTGCTGTTCTGACAGCGAGCGGGTCTATGTCACAGCCTACACAGTGCTTTGCGCCCAAAAGTGCCGCCGCAACGGAGAGTATTCCACTTCCTGTACCTATGTCGAGCATGAGTGTGTCGGAGTTTACATGCTCCTCCAAAAGCTGCATACAAAGTCTTGTTGTGTCGTGTGTACCTGTTCCGAAAGCCATACCCGGGTCAAGCATCATTACAACCTCGCCGTCAGCCGGAGTATACTCCTCCCATGTAGGGCATACAACAAGTCTCTGTCCGACCTTTGTCGGGTGATAATACTTCTTCCAAGCAGTAGCCCAGTCCTCCTCGCGTGTGGAGACTACCTCTATCTGATGCTTTATGTTCAAGCTCTCAAAGCGCTCCTTTAAAAAGGATACAGCCTCCGATGGATTTATGTCAGGCTCTATATAGATATGGATAATACTTGTGGATTTATCCTTTTTGAGAAGTTCCTCGTCAATCAAATCTATGTGTGCGATTTTCGGAGCCTCTGTTTCAAGGTCGGAATAGTCCTCGATATACACTCCGTAAGGCACTGTCATCTGGCATATCGCTGTTGCCTCATCGGTATTTTCGCACGGTATCGATACCTTTATTTCGTTCCAGTCCATTAAAAGTCATTCCTTTCGATTAAAAGAATACAGGCTTAGGGCTTATTTTATACCGAATTTTTCGCCGTAATGCTCCATTACGTAGTCTATATCCTTATCTCCTCTTCCGGAAAGGCAAGCCAAAATTGAGCCTGTCTCGTGAGTTTTAGCATAGCGGATTGCATAAGCCAGCGCATGGGAGCTCTCTATTGCAGGGATTATGCCCTCATATTTGCAGAGCATAAAGAATGCCTCCATTGCCTCGTCGTCAGATACTGACTCATATTTTACACGTCCCATATCGTGCAGGTTTGCGTGCTCAGGGCCTACGGACGGGTAGTCAAGTCCGCTTGCAACTGAGTATACAGGTGCAGGGTCGCCGTTCTCGTCCTGAAGCATCAGGCTTTCAAATCCGTGCAGTATACCTTTTTTACCGTATGCAATGCTTGCAGCGTGGTCGCCTATGCCTGAACCTCTGCCAAGAGGCTCAACACCGATTATCTCAACAGGGTCTGCCAAGAATGGTACAAACATACCTATTGAGTTAGAGCCTCCGCCGACACATGCGCAGACAGCGTCCGGGAATATGCCTGTCATCTCAAGGAACTGCTCTCTTGCCTCTGTTCCGATAATTGTCTGGAAATCACGTACCATTTTAGGGAATGGATGCGGTCCAAGAGCGGAGCCTATGCAGTATATTGCGTCCTGATATTCATTGAGATATGCCTCAAATGCGGCGTCAACAGCCTCTTTGAGAGTCTTTAATCCGTGAGTTACAGGAATTACTCTGGCACCGAGCATTTTCATTCTGGTTACATTAGGGGCCTGTTTTGCTATATCAACCTCACCCATGTAGATGTCGCACTCCATGCCGAAATATGCAGCCGCAGTGGCGAGCGCAACGCCGTGCTGACCTGCTCCTGTCTCAGCAATGAGCTTTTTCTTACCCATAAATTTAGCGAGCAGTCCCTCACCCATGCAGTGATTGAGCTTGTGCGCACCTGTGTGGTTTAAGTCCTCTCTCTTTAAATATATCTGGCATTTTCCGAGCATTTTTGAAAGGCGCTCGCAGTGGTAAACAGGTGTAGGTCTGCCCTGAAACTCCTTGCGTATTCTGCGAAGCTCGTTTATAAACTGTGAGCTGTGGCAGATTGTCTCATATGCGTCGTTTATCTCCTTGAATGCAGGTATAAGCTTTTCAGGAAGATACTGTCCGCCGTACTGTCCAAAGCGTCCGTTCTCATCCGGGTACTCCTTTAAATAGTTGTCAAAATCACGATACGGATTCATTTTAATAAGCCTTCTTTCCGAATAATAAAATTATATTTATGCTTTCGATTTCCGATAAGTCTTTATGTTATTATAACAGCAGACACCGTTTTTTACAATTTAATTTAAACGGCGGCAGCTAATTTTTACGGTATATATTAAAAATAGCCCTGCGAGAACTTTTCCGTAGGGCTCTTATTTATTCAGACGCTAAACTGAAAGCTTTATCGATTTTACAAATTCTGTTTTACCGTTGATTTCAATGGGATACACAAGCAGATAAAGGTGTTTTGCGTATTTTGCAACAGAATGCAAATATTGATCGCTGCACAATTCATCCATAGAAAAGCCGCTTGCCAAAATAGAATAATTGCACTCATACTTAAAGCAGTTATATAAAAACCTATGATATTCCTCACTTATGTCTTCCACTTTTTCAAAGTCTATATGCTCTTTATCTAATTCAAAAAATATCGTTTGACGAATGTCGTTTGCAAATTCCGTTTTTTCAGAAAAGTGTGCAATAAACGGATTTATACTGCGCTCTGCATACAGGCGGCGCATAATTAAAGATACTATCGGCTTTGCGCCGTGCAGCTGAACCGAGTAATAACAGTCTGAAAAATTTGCCGCCGCAGCGCTTTTAAACAGCTGAGAAAGAGCCGAAAGAATTATTTCGGCGTCTTTTTTCGACCGTTCTTTAAAACAAAAAGCGGTGCTCAGGTTATCAAGCTTTAATGAGAAAAAATCAGCTAGCACAGCCTGTATACACACGTTTTTTCTGACAATTTCCGTAAGTTCTGTTTCGCTGAGCTCACTTTTTGTATATATAGGCTCATAATCATGAAATTGGTTAGTCAGCTTCAGCTGATCAAATTCTATTTTTCTAAACATACTTTAAACACACCAATCAGCACATGTGGTAATAATAAAAGGGACATCCCGTTGAGGAATGTCCCTTAATTTACACCGGAAAAACATCGTTCCGGGTTTCCGCCGCGTGCGCACATCGGCGGAAAGAAAACCTTGCAAATTAGCCTACAACTTTGCAAGCCAACTGGGATTTCTTTCTGGCAGCAGCATTCTTGTGAAGAAGACCTTTTGCAGCAGCCTGATCGAGTTTCTTTATTGCAAGTTTAACAGCCTCTGCTTTGTTGTCACTGTTTGTAGCAACAGCAGCCTCAGCTTTTTTAAGAACTGTTTTGAGATTAGACTTAGCAGCCTTGTTATGAGCAGCTTTTGTAGCATTAACAAGAACTCTCTTCTTAGCAGATTTAATATTAGGCATCGTTACACCTCCTTATACCTTTACACAGTACAAGTAATCATACCATTTTTAAAACAAAAAAGCAAGTTTTTTTTGAAAAAAACACGCAAAATATTTACTTTTCATGCGCTTTTACAACAGTTAAACGAATACTCGCCACATTAAAAGGAAATACTTGTAAGAGAAATTCAATTTTAACGGAGGTGCGGCTATAATGTCAACAAATCCTACACCCAGAACAGACCTGGCGCTCGAGGCAGTCAATCTTCATACAGACAACAGTATAACAGACGGCATTACTCAAAGGCAATACGAAGAAAACGGCTTTAAAATAACACATGTAGATATAAAGACAGACGAAGCTCAAAAAAAATCAGGCAAAAAAATTGGAGAATATATAACGGTTGAGATAGACGATCTCTCTCTTTCCGACGCGGACACCGCCGCCGCAATAATTTCAGAAAAGCTTGCCGAATTTTTAAACAAGCACAATCTTTGCGGCAAAACCGTACTTGTCGGAGGTATAGGCAACAGAGAGATAACCCCGGACGCTCTCGGTCCGATGTGCGCCGACGGTGTACTTGCCACAAAACATGCGACCGACTCAAAAAACAGCGTATTTGAAAGCTTTGGCTCTGTCGCGGTGATAGCTCCCGGAGTTTTGGCTCAGACAGGACTTGAGGCATCGGAGATAATAAAGGGCATTGTCAAGTCAAACAATATAGCCGCGGTAATAGCGGTGGACGCTCTTGCGGCGTCAAGTGTATCAAGGCTCGGCAAAACTATACAGATAACCGACACGGGCATTTCTCCCGGCTCGGGCGTTCAAAACAGCCGAAAGGAAATTTCAAGCGATACGGTAGGCGTTCCCGTAATAGCCTTGGGCGTTCCCACCGTTGCCGATGCGTATATAACAGCTTCAGAGGACACAGACAGCGTCAAAATGTTTATAACCCCCCGCGATATAGATGAAGTTGTAAAGAAAAACGCACGCATACTTTCACTTGCTGTAAACCTTGCATTACAGCCTAATTTTACAAAGGACGATATAGCCGCAATGATGTCTTAAGGCAAAACGGAATATTTTTGTGTGTACTCTCATACTATGGACAATAGGAAACTTTAAAAAATTTATCAGGACGAAAAAACGGAGTGAAGTCCGCACACCCCGCACACCGCATTGTCCATGGAGGGATACGGATTGAGAAGAAGGCATGTTGTACACACTGTAAATAACAATAAAGGCAACCGCTTTATTTTAAGGCGGATAGCCGCTGTCGCCGCATTGGCAATATGTATACGCGGAGCATGGGCGATATATCCGCAGGCAAAGGACTTTCTTTATACTGCCACGCTTGTCTCCGCCGCAATGACAGTTCCCGACGGCGCCGTAGAGCTTGCAAAACAGCGCTTTGAGGAAGAGCTCAAGGAACACGCGGGCGACGATATTTCCGACTCTGTGCCGTTTGAAAACAGCGGGACAAGCTCACAAGAAAGCTCTGACGACACTCAGAGTCAAACCCAAGAGGAAAATCCCCCAGAGTCTGAAAACACTGAAAGTGAAAACGAGCAAGAGGGTTTTACAGTCACGCCCACACCCGAAGCTCCGTCAATAGACGATATACCCGAGGAAAGCCGCGGTGTCATAGCTTCAAGGCATTATGAGGCGTCGGACGGCGGCGTATATATACAGTACGGCAGCGGAATAATAAAAAATGCAACAAATCTCTCACGTGAGGCAGTGCAGGGATATTTAAACAAGCCGCTTGAAA
Organism: uncultured Clostridia bacterium; assembly: GCA_944387335.1. Taxonomy (GTDB): domain Bacteria; phylum Bacillota; class Clostridia; order Oscillospirales; family Ruminococcaceae; genus CALXEM01. Next base: position 18,144 of record CALXEM010000066.1, read on the forward strand.
TGACAATAGCAGATACCGACGAACCTCAGGTGCTCATAATGCACACACACGCTACCGAAAGCTACTATGAATACGACGCCGAATACTACGACACACGAAATGCTGTATGGCGAAACCGCGACAACGAAAAAAACGTAGTACGCGTCGGTCAGGTGATAGCAGACGAACTGAACAAGGCGGGAATAGTGACACTGCACGACGAAACTCAGCACGACTACCCGTCATACAACGGCTCGTATGAGCGAAGTGAGGAGACAGTAAAAAAATATCTCGAGCAGTACCCTAGCATAAAGGTGGTAATAGATGTTCACAGAGACGCTATACAGGCGTCGGACGGCACAGTCTATAAAGCAGTGAGCGAGATAAACGGCGAAAAAACGGCTCAGGTAATGATAATTGCAGGCTGTGACGATGGCACTATGGGTATGCCTGAATGGGATAAAAACCTGCGCTTTGCGGCAGCTTTGCAGAGCACCATGGAGGAAAATTATCCGGGACTCACAAGACCTGTACTGTTCGATTACAGAAAATACAACCAGCACCTCACAAACGGCTCTCTGCTCTTGGAGTTCGGCTCACACGGAAATACTTTAGCGGAGTGCGAACGCGCAGCATACTATGTAGCACAGTCGCTTATAAAGACACTTTCCGCACTCAAAAAATAAAAACTCACAGGTGAAGTTAATTGAAAAGGACAAAAAATGAATTTATAAAAGGGCTTTGTGCGGCGTTTGCCGTATCTGTCATAATAGCTTTCGGGCTTTGGTGCATGACGTTGACTGACGCCAAGATAAGGCACTCGGCATTTTCGTCATATCCGCCCGCTGTAAGCGCTCAAAGGCAGGACGAAAACACCTTTACCGTCTCGCTCGGCTCAAAAAAGCTTGATATAGACATTTCAAATCAGGATAAACTTATATCAAGCGCACAGACACTGAGAATATTTATCCCCGCTCCGGTAAGGCTCTTTGCAGAAAGCGGCGTTTTCAGCTGTCTTATCTGTTCATGGGGAATAAATCAGAGCGGTGTTTTTACAGAATAACACTGACTGAATAAAAAACGGCGTTGATATATCTTTACACAAACAAAAAATACCGAGAAGAGCTTTTTAGTTCTTCCCGGTATTTTTATTTGCAGTCACCTTTGCTCAAAAGGCATTGGCTTTATGTCTTTTAGCGTTAGAACACTCTTTTAAAACGGCAAATCCTCGTCCTGAGCATCTGTTGAAATATATTTTTTTGTAGGCATATACTCAGAAAAGGCGTTGATTGCACAGCATAAACCAATAATTGCAGCAGTACATGCAGAGATAACCATAACAATTTTCATAAAAGTTTTCATAACTCAAGACCTCCTATAATAAGTTACATTTTTAATTTATCAGTATTTTACTACCGTAAATTCATCATATCTGCGTTTGTCAAAAATGCCGGTGGACTTTGGCACATCTACATATGAAAAACATCCGGCATGGTCAAAGTCAGGGTCAGTGCACGTTTTAAAGAAATTACCTTTAAATGTATATCCTGCACTCAGGCTTAAATCATCAAAATATTTCTTTATCAGCTCACTGCTTATTGTGACACATGCTCCCCAGTAAATTCCCTCGAGGTCCTCGCCCTCAAAAAATTTTACCTGCGGCTGACTTTCAAGCAGGGTATCGTCGCCGTTATCCCTTATGAATATTTTAACTCTGCCGTCACCGTAAAGAGTTACTGTAAGTGTACGGTCGGAATTTTCCAAAAACTGAAATGTTGCTATTATCAGGCTGTTCGGACGCTTTACTGTTTCAAACGCCCACATTCTAAGGTGAAGCCCCTGTTCATTCACACAAGCTCTTACCTGTGCAAATGGTTTAAACGCACCCTTCTCAAATGGATAATTGGTTATTTTGGCAACAGCAAGCGTATCCCAAACAGGATTGCCCGATATTTCCGAAATCTTAAATGGCATAGTACTACTCTCACTTTATATTGTTTTTCTTTATGTGAAAATTAAACTCTAAGCAAAATAATTATCTTTAGGGCTAGTTAGCCGCAAACAAAAGCGCCTTGCCTTTCAGTTGCGTGGTTTCAACGGGGATAAAGCCCTTGCTTTGTCCCCATTATAACATAAAAAGAAAACCGTATGGTTTTTACACCCGTGTTTCAATGGGGACAGAGTCATTTCTTTGTCCCCATTATAACATAAAAAGAAAACCGTATGGTTTTCGCACCCGTGTTTCAATGGGGACAGAGTCATTTCTTTGTCCCCATTATAACATATAAATGCAAAATGTACACTTAATTTTACAAATAAATACCTTTTTATTTATATAAAATACATTATAAAAGGGCTGTTACTATATTATGCCCGAAAATATTAAAGTGATAAAATATCTGCACATAAAAAAGCGGTTTGTAATATACAAACCGCTTTAAAAAACAACTATCTTACTTCGTTTAGTGATTTTACAACCTTATGTGTAATAGGTTTCCACTCAACCTTTTTAAACAGAGCTACAATGCAGATAGGAACATATGTAATCATAAATATAGGGAATGTAAACAGATAGCCTATCTTCTCGCCTCGGGTAGCTAATATCTGCTTGTGCTCGGTTAGCATAGTCATTGCGCCCATGCCCAGGAACATCAGATAAAAGTTAATTACAAGAACAATAATCGATTTCAGTGCAAATCCCATTATTATATTCTGGAAAAACTGTGGCTCTAAAAAGCTTGCAAAAACAAGCATTGAGTTTACAAGTATGCAGAAAAGAGTAAGCAATGTCGCAGGTGCTATTGTCATAAGCATATCGTAGCAAGGCATTGCGTTTTTATGCTTAAATATACCTTTTATAAGCGACGGAGCATATTTTGATGTTACCTGATAAAAGCCCTTTGACCATCTCATACGCTGAGTCCAAGACTGCTTAAATGTTGTCGGCTGTTCATCATATACTCTTGCGCCCTCACAGTAGCCTATAAGCTCGCCCTTAATAGCGCAGTCAACTGAAAATTCAATATCCTCAGTAAGCAGATGATAATTCCATCCGCCCTGTCTTTCAATAATCTCTCTTGCTATCATAAAGCCTGTTCCTGAAACAGCACAGTTTGTCTTAAGCTGCATTCTAGGATGGTTAAGATATCTTGCCTCACGCAAAAACCACAGTGAATATCCTGCTGTAATCCAGTTTGTACCGTAGTTTTTGGAGTTGCGGTAGCTTGTAGACGCCCTATATCCGTTGTCATACATCTTATTCATTTCTCTGACAAAGTTCTCGTCAATAAGGTTGTCTGCATCAAATATGAGAAAAGCGTCATATGCAGCGTCCTTATGCTCTGCAAGGATATGCTTAAACAGATAGTCCAGCGCATAGCCTTTTCCTACAAACTCCTTGTTCTGGCGCTCATATACGATAGCTCCGCAGTCGCGCGCTACCTGTGCTGTATTGTCAGTACAGTTATCTGCTATTACAAAAACGTCCAACAGTTCGGACGGATAGTTTTGGTCTTTTAAATTCTTGATAATCTCACCGATAACATTGCTTTCGTTTCTTGCCGCAATAATCGCAGCATATTTGTAAAGTTTTTTTGCCTCTTTTTCGTTTTTCCTGTTTCGTGTAAAAAATCCTATTCCCAGATAAACCATCTGATAAAAATAAGCCGCTGTCAAAATCCAAAAAACGACTTCATTAAAGGTTATTAAAAAGTCGAGCATATATACCTCCTGTATAAACGGAAAGCTCATAAACAATGCGTACATACTCAAATCGAATAAACTATGTATTCGGTTTTTCTATATAATTATAGTCATTTTAATATATATCACTTTTTGTAAAAATACAATATATTTTAGACAATCTTAAGATAATCTATATATTTTTTTACGTATTCACCAATCAGGCCTTACCCTTATTAACATTTAATTCATTTTTCGACAAAAAAGTTTCTCAAATTATTACAAAATACATTTAATTGCATGTAAAAGTATTTTAACAAAAAGTATTTGTTCTTAAAGTAACTACTTTTAGTAATTATATGCGTACAAGTTCTCTGACATGAATATATCTAAAAATAAAAATATTAAAACACAAACAAATTGCCCTTACAGACAATATAATTTCTCTGCAAAGGCAATTTTGATGTTTTAAGCACGGATGTCAAGTAATTTCTGTTTGAGTTCTGTTTCAAGTCTGCCAAGCTCTTGTTCTGCGTCGCGGCGTTTCTGACGTCCCTCGTCCTGTATTCTTATAACTTCGTCGAGAGTTGTTATAAGCGCCTCGTTTGTTGTTTTAAGGGTTTCCATATCAACAATACCGCGCTCGGACTCTTTGGCTGTCTCGATTGTAGCCATTTTGAGCGTCTGAGCATTCTTTTTAAGAAGCTCGTTTGTCATATCGCTGACCTGTCTTTGAGCAGCGGCCGCACGGCGTGAATCCTGTATACCGAGGGCGAGCACAATCTGGCTTTTCCAAAGCGGAATTGTATTGACTATTGTTGACTGTATTTTTTCGGACATCAATGTGTTGTTGCCCTGAACCATTCTAATCTGCGGTGCCATCTGAATGGATACCATTCTTGTAAGCTCGAGGTCGTGCAGCTTTTTCTCAAATCTGTCGCACAGTCCTGCAAGGTCGTTTGCCGCCTGAGCGTCCTCGGCAAGTCCCGACTCAGCCGCTTTCTGCATAAGCTGTTTTAATTCAGTCTCACGCACCTGAGCCAGCTTCTTTTTACCAGCTATGATGTACATTGTCAGCTCTTTAAAATATACCTTATTGAGCTCATACATTTTATCGAGCATAGCTATATCCTTTAAAAGGCGCACCTGATGCTCCTCAAGCGACTCGGTAATTTTATCTATATTATTTTCTACCTTATCGTATTTTGTCATCCATGATGTGAGCTTGTTTTTCTTAAACAGGCCGAAAAAGCCCTTACTTTCCTCAGGTCCTGCCTCAAAATCACGCAGCTCGTTTACAACGCCTGTCAAAAGGTCGCCTACCTCGCCCAAATCCTTTGTGCGGATATTCTCAAGCGCACTCTGTGAAAAATCGGCTATCTTTTTCTGTGCGCCGGAGCCGTAGAGCATGATTGTATTTGAATCTTTAATTTCAATTTTTGTTACGAAATCATTTACCGTTTTTCTCTCGCTCTCTGTCAGTGAGCTCTCGTCTAGCGAATTGTTCTGAGCTGGAGCTGCCGGAGCCTCAACTGTTGCTGTCTGAAGCTGAGGTGCTGCCTGTGCAAACGGGTCTGTTGTGAGCTCAGGTGTAGGCTGTGTCTCCAAAACTATTTCGTTAGGCATTGTTGTATTCTCATTGTTCATATTCTGACTCTCCCTTCCGGGTATTTATTTTTTCTTTATCTCAAACGAATCGATAAGCCCTTCCTGAGCCATCATCGCCTGCATTGCCGCTATATCGGTTGAAACGTCCATTGCATCGTCGTCGTACAGAGAGCTAAGTATATTCTTAAACGCTGTCTGTGAAACGTCGAGCATGTTCTCTATCTCTGCCTTGGCTTTGCGTATATCCTCGCTGTCCATATCCTTTTCCTCAAATGTAAGGTATGTGTTGAGAATATTCACCGTAGACGGCAGATAGTATGAGCTTAATTTCTTTATCTCGTCCGCTCTGTCGGTGTTTTCGGTTATAAAATCCATTATTTTCTGAGCTGTATCATACAATTCCGATGACTTCTGTCTGACAGACACATCCGAAATTCTCTGAATTATCTCGCCGAGCTTATTTAAGTTGTCCCAACCGTCGGATATTACCTGAGAGTCCTTTTGGGCACGCGCGCGCTTTCTGGCTTCCTTTTGCTTTTGAGCCTGAGTCTGACACGCCTTGAGGTACTGCTCATACACTTCATCGCTGAAAAATACGTATTCATGCTTAGAGTCAAACACGGCCTTTAAAATATACTGCTTTGCGAGCATATCGTTTATATCGCTGTAAACAACATCTTCACTCACGCGTGCAAAGCCTGCCAAGTGAGAGAGCGGTATAAACTCCTTGCCGTAAAACTGATACAGGTATTTTTTATATCGTGAAATACGCTTGATGTCTCTTATACCTATAACAAGCATCACGATGCCTCCAATAGTAATGAGAGCCATAATCACAATAACTCGGAATACCCAAAATTCCGGAGCCACCAAAAATCCTAGAAAGAGTAGTAGAAAAAGCGGCGCTCCTAAAGCTGCAAACAAACCTCCGAATACACACAAAAGAACAGAAGAAACGCTATGTGTCGGCTTTTTGTAGGACGGAGCGTATACATTCTGAGGCTGTCTTGGCGCACTGTTTGAGTTGGCAAAGGAATTGTATGCCTTTTTGGCGCTGTTTACGCCGTTATTTATCTCCTTTGACATTTTTTCGCCAAAATCTTTAGCAGAGCGTTTTATATTCTGAAAGTCACTGCTCTGTTTTATGTCATCAACGGTATTTTTTATCGTCTTTTCAAAGTCGCTGAAAAAATCATTATCGTTCATAGACTATATCGTTTTCCTTTCTTTTTTAAATCATTATAATTTCAGCTATTTGCGCATATTGTAGAAAAATTACTTTATATACATGCTGTTTAAGGTTATTATAGCCGATATTCTTCCAAATAACAAGCTGAATTTAGGGCAGTTTTGAGCCTAAAACGGCTATTTTAACCCAAATTCTGCGTTCTTGCCAAAATTTAAAATTGGATAATCTCAAGGCGTCATTTCACTCGCTGTTTTACCTTGACACACAAAAAGCACCGCCTTTTATAAAAGGCGGTGCTTTTTGTCTGTCTTTAAAATATAAAAATCTGTCAGCAGTTTGTCTCTATCTTATACTCAAATGTTGAGAAATCCGCTGTGAGAGTTGCCGTTTTACCGCAGTTATCCCATGTAATCGTAAGCTTTTGATTATCTGACTCTACGCTTATCTTTGCATTTTCGGAAAATGCAGGGCAGTTTTTGCGGAATTTGAGCATCTCAAGCTGTTTTTGAACTATCCTTGTTTTCAGTGCATCCTCTACACTCTGTACGGAGAGATTTGTGCGGTTTATCTCCTTATGTCCGCCCGCTCCTGCGCGTTTTACCGCCTCATAGTCGTTTTTGCCTGCAAACAAGTCAAGATACCATATCTGCGGCTTGCCCGGCATAAACAGCTGTACAGCGCGCGCCAGAAGCATTTTGCGCTCGTCCTCTCCCAGTGCGCTGAAATATGTCGCATTTACCTGATAGTACATATTTTTCTGACCGTCAAGATTTTTGACATATCCTCCGCGTGACACTACTGTATCAATGAGCGACTGTATTTCATCGTCTGGGATAAGCCCCTTTAAGTCGAGAAGCGGTATTCCGTCGTGACAGCCGAGCATATTTACCGTGTGTATGTTATTATCCACAATTTCGCGCGCCCATTTTGCTATAACAGTGGCGTCGTTTTTCTCTATTGCGTGAATGAGCAGTCCCGGCAGGAAAAAGTCATATGTCATATAGCCTTTCTGCGCTATTTTAAGGTAAATTTTCTCACCGTATGCCGCGTGTATCTCAGGCAGTAGATTTAAATTTAAAGGCGTTGCTATATCGTTTACCTTTTCGAGCACGTCCCATGTGGCAGGCTCGTTTAAGAAGTTCGGCTCTCCGACTGCTTTAGGTGCATATGCAAACGCGTCGAGCCTTACTGTCTTTGCGCCGTAATCTGCAAGTCTTTTTAAGGTATCGGCATAGAAATCCCATACAAGCTCGGAGTTTATGTTCAAATCCATCTGTCCTAAGTATTCGCGGTTGGATTCGAGCCAATCCCTTATTTTCTCTCCCTGCTCACAAAGCTGTGCAAAGTCAATTTCAGACGGCTTTTTGCCCTCGTCCAAAGCGGTACATACAATCTCATGAAGCTTTTTGGCAGTGCAGTACTGCACGCCTGTTATCTTCATTATTTGCTGAACGGTAGGTCTTATATAGTCCACCTGCTGATAAAACGTATTCCAGTACGGCACATCCTCGCCGTCTGTCATACGAATTTTTAATATGGGGAGTCCCGGCTTTCTGAAGAACATCTTTTTTAAATGCTCGTCATACGGCTTTATGTAGCCGTCCGCAGTCATCTCGCCCTCATTTTCCCAAAACTTATTCCAATCAATGAAAAAATCTGCATAAACCGAATTTCTGCCTTTTTTAAGTAAATCCTGAAACTGCGGACTGAGTACCGATGCATGATTTAAAATAAAGTCAAGCTTTAAGTTAAGTCCGAGCTTCTTTATATTTTCTATATCCTCTTTTTTTGCAAGTTGTTCATTGAGGTTATAGTCTATCACGGAAAAGCCCCTGTCCAAATCCGTGTTAAAAACACTCGGCAAAATATAAAATGAGCCGAATGCCCCCGTAAACTCGGGGAGAGCTAGCATATTTACAGTGTCGGACAGCTTATCTCCTATACTGTCCGGATATGCGTTGAGCATTGGTGAAACGTCAAATTTATTCATTATTTATCTCTCCTCTGATTGAGCCATTAAAAGCCTGTACTGACTATAGCTTAAAAGCTCGCCTTTTTTTGAGAGTATAATCTTTGCTCTGTATGCCTGAGCGTCAAGCATACGCTGTTCTATGTCAAGAACCATGCTTACAAACGGGCTGTCCGCTCCGCCATCGCGGTTTCTGCTGAGTCTGTACTCAAGCGTCTCCTGCGGTGTGCTGTTTAAGAGAATCGGCACATCTACTCCGCTTAAACGCTCGTTGTTTGAGTGTGTCCACTCGAGTATTATTACATTTATTGCGGACATATCGATTTCATCATACCAAAGGTCTGTCGGAGTGCGTCCCATGCGCTTTAAAAAGATTTTCTGCTGACCGTTTTTAAAGCGGGAGAGTATGTCCGAAAGCTCCTTGTAGTCCTGCTCGTTGTCTGTACCCAAATATCCGCACAAGCCGCTTCTGCCCGCTTTCTGATAAGCGTTCAGCCACGGGTATTTTTCGCAGAGAGATGTGTCGGAATCTGTTTCTGACAGCTGTAAATTTTTAAGCTCAGCTTTTACCTTGTCATTGTATAGCCCTGCGCCAAGCAGTCCGTTTATACCCTCTTTTCTGAAAATCCTCACTCTTTCGGCGTCGTTTTCACACGGTATTCTGCGCGGGTAGTTGTCACCCGACATTATATATGTGCCTATTCCGAGCTCGTTTAAATAGTGCGCCAGTATTGCCGCCATTCCCGATTTTCCCGAACCTGAGCCTCCGCAGAGCGCAACAACGGCTTTTTGATTTGGATTTTCCTTTAAAGCCTTTGCAAGCTGTGGCTTTAAAGCTTCAAAGAGTGTTACAGATTTATCCACCTGCTCGCCGCAGATATTTATTTTATCACCGGGCATATCTCCGTGAGCGAGTGAATTAGGCTCTGAGATATGCGGCGGTGTCCAGTTTTCGCCGAGCTTTTTTATTATATCAATGCCCATTTTTAAATTCCTTTCCCGGCTGAATGCCGCTGTTATTCATTTACCTCATTAAATTCCATAATAATGCTCTCATACTGTGCGGGGATTTCTTTGAGCGTAATGCCGCAGTTATTCCATACATTTCCGCGCAGTACAACATCGTTGTATGAACAGCGGTAGAATTTATCCTTATCAAGACCGCTTACAGGCAGATGAACAGGCAGAGGATTGCCCTCGCGCTCGGTCATAACCATTGTTATCATAGCGCGGCTCTTATCCTTGAGTACAAACTCCCACGCCATAAAAGGCTTTGTTTTCGGCACTGTCAGTCTGTAATAGTCACCCTCGTGAGTCAACTCGTAATAGCTGTGGAAATCTGCTATCTGCTGTTTTACCATGAGCTTTTCCTCGTCGGACACACTGCCCAAATCGAGCTCATATCCGAAGCTTCCCGACATCGCAACATCTCCCCTTGTCTTAAACGGGGTAATTCTGCCTGTCTGGTGATTCGGCACTGCGGAAACGTGCGCACCGACTGTGCTTGTAGGATAGAAGAACGATGTGCCGTACTGTATATCAAGACGGTTTACGGCGTCTGTATTGTCACTGCACCAAATCTGAGGAGAATAGTAGAGCATTGCGGCGTCAAAACGTCCGCCTCCTCCTGAACAGCCCTCAAGCAGAAGATGAGGAAATCTTGCAAGCAGGCGCTCGAGCAAATCATAAACGCCCAAAACATATCTGTGGTAAACCTCGCCCTGTCTGTCCGACGGCAGAACTGCGCTGTAAATATCGCATATACTGCGGTTCATGTCCCATTTTACATAGTCTATCTGTGCGTTTGAGATAATGTCAGTCATGCGCTCCAAAAGGTACTCCCTTACATCCGAGCGGGACATATCCAGCACAAGCTGATTTCTGCTTCGTGTAGGAGAACGCATCGGTATCTGAATTGCCCAGTCCGGGTGCGCTCTGTACAAGTCGCTGTCCTCGGACACCATTTCAGGCTCAAACCAAAGTCCGAATTTAAGTCCCATTGCGTGGAGCTTTTCTCCGAGCTGTTTTAAGCTTCCGCCCATTTTCTTTTCGTTTACAAACCAGTCGCCGAGTCCGCTGTTGTCGTCCTCGCGCTTTCCGAACCAGCCGTCGTCGAGTACAAGCATCTCTATACCCAAATCAGCCGCCTGTTTTGCTATTTTGAGGATTTTCTCCTCGTTAAAGTCAAAGTAGGTTGCCTCCCAGTTGTTTATAAGTACCGGACGGCGCGCGTGTTTATATTCTCTGCGGCAGATGTGCTCTCTGATTATATCGTGATACTGTCTTGAAAGCTGTCCCAAGCCCTCGTTCGAGTAGCTCATTATTACCTGAGGGGTGTAAAACTCCTCGCCCTCATTGAGCGTAAATTTAAACCAGTCGGGGTGTATGCCTATCTGAGCGCGTGTCTGCTCTCTCTGGTCTTTTTGAGCGGACGCTATGAAGTTTCCGCTGTAAACAAGGCACATTCCGTAACATTCACCAGCAGTTTCGGTTGTTTCAGGCTTTGCAAGTATAACGGCAGGGTTGTAGTGATGGCTTGATGTTCCCCTTGTGCTTGAAACGGCTACCTGAGCAAATCCGACAGGTGTGCGCTGGAAATTCCTCTCCATTGCGTGACGTCCTGAAAAATATATCATGTCAAAGTCACTGTACATAAAGTCCATTGAGCAGGAAAGCGCTTTATCGAGCACAATGCTGTGGCTTCCGCGGTTTTCAACCTTAACACTGCGTGTGATTACGTCGCTGTCCTCCCAAACGCCGTATATAAGGCTTACAACTGCGCCGGACGCCTTTTCGCTCATTTTGATTATGAGTGTCTGAGCTTTTTCGTTGTCGGTATCATAAAGGCTTGGCATGCCCGGAATATCCAGAGCGCCCATCTTTACCTCATATCCTGCAAAGCGAAAATCAGCCGCACAGCTGCCGTCGTGGTGGATTATGCGAATCATATCGCTGCGGTAGTCGCCCACGCCGCTTGTCGGCAATTCCTGAGGCAGGCAGTCCAGCGAATATGTGCGGTCGCCCTCAGCCTCAACAGGATTTCCGGAAAAGCCTACGTCGCTTTTGTGAATAAGTGAGCTCATGTCAACGGCGTCTATTTTAGCGCCGTAATATGTGTGCAGCAAAACTCCGCAGCTGTCCGCTGCCATTTGATAGGTACTGTTTTTTGTCTGCAAAGTAAACACTCTGCCGGATTCATTTATAATGATAGCCATATGCCTCTTCCTTTCGGGTTTAGGTTTATGTAGTGTTAAAAATATGAAATGCTTTAATTTAAAAAATCCGACATGACAAACCGAAATTTTACAAACGGAATGTCATGTCGGAATGAAATTACTCTTTTACTGCACCGATGACAATACCGGATACAAAGTATTTTTGCAGGAATGGATAGATTACCAAGAGCGGTATGGTCGACACAACTATTTTTGTTGCGTTAAACGCACGGTTGCTCATTGTAGCGAGCTGTTTTAACTGTTCGGTATCTGTAATCTGAGTTATATCAACAGTGAGCTGCTGAATATATGTCTGAAGCGGATACAAGGATGCTTTGTTCATATAGAGAAGTCCGGAAAAATAGTCGTTCCAGTGATATACAATAGAGAAAAGAGCAATTGTAGCCAATGCCGGGAGTGATACAGGCAGATATACCTTTGTCAGTATTGTAAGAGTGGAAGCTCCGTCTATACGAGCCGCCTCATCGAGTGAGTCAGGAACTCCTTTAAAGAAGTTTATAAGCAAAATTACATTGAATACAGGCACAGCACCAGGCAAAACAAGTGCCCAGATAGTGTCTACCAAATTTAATTTGCTGACTACCATGAACAGCGGGATTATACCGCCTGAGAAGAGCATTGCGAAAATTATAACTTTAATGTAGATTTCCCTTGCAGGAAAACGGAATTTACTCTTTGAGAGCGGATATGCCATTGTTATTGCAAAAAACATATTTATAGCTGTTCCCAAAATAACACGCTTAACGGAAATCCAAAAAGATGCCCAGAACTGCGAGTCGTTTAAGAGCTTTTGATATGTTGTAACCGTAAAATCAACAGGCAAAAGTCCAACCTGATTCGAAGCAACTGCATTGCTGCTGCTTAAAGATATTGCAACCATGTTTATTAAAGGCAGCAGACAGCTCAAAGTCATTGCTATTACAATTATCCAAATTATACCTTTTGCAACAAAAGAACCAAATGTCTTTTTCTGAACCATAAAATCTGCTCCTTTCTTTTAGAATATACTGCTTCCTGTGGTCTTTTTAGCCAAGCTGTTAGCACTCAAAATCAGTACGAAGCTGATAACGGATTTAAACAAACCTACCGCAGCACCTATGCTGTACTGTCCCTCTACCATACCGATACGGTAAACATATGTGTCGATAATATCACCGGTCTCATATACGATAGGGTTATAGAGGTTAAACACCTGGTCAAAGCCTGCGTTTAAGATGTTTCCGAGGTTGAGAGCTGCCATGAGCACAACTGTCGGCATCAAAGCAGGGAGTGTTATATAGATTATCTGTTTAAAGCGGCTTGCACCGTCTATTGAAGCGGCCTCATAAAGTCCCGGGTCTATTGCGAGAAGTGCCGCAAGATAAATTACGGAGTTATATCCGAACTCTTTCCATACATCAGTTCCGATGATAACTGTACGGAACCACTGGTTATCCGCCAAGAACTGTACTGCGTCTATTCCGAATACGCCGAGCATGGCGTTTATAGGTCCCTCAAGTGAGAACATATTTGTTACAACAGTAGCCAAAACTACCCATGACAAAAAGTGCGGAAGATAAACTATTGTCTGGAACGTGCGTTTAAAGAATTTTCCTCCGATCTCATTTAACAAAATAGAGAACAAAACAGGAATAATTGCATTCATTATAAGCTTACCGAAAGAGATGATAAGCGTATTCCAAAATACCTGAACGCTGTCCGGGAAGCTGAATATTATCTCAAAGTTTTCAAGCCCCACCCATTTTGAGCCAAATATGCCGCGGGCAGGCACATAGTCCTGAAATGCCATTACTGAGCCTATAAGCGGTACGAATACGAATATAGCAAGCATAATCATACCCGGCAAAAGCATAAGATGAAAGGTCGTACGCTCTTTTTTATTACCTACGTACGGTTTATGCTGTTTAGTTCGTGGTTTAGCCATATGACCATTCCTTTCTTTAAAATTAAAGTACAGGATATGTAGTACTTTATTTTCCCCAAAAGCAAGCCTCCAAAATCAGCTATTGTTTTGGAGGCTTTAAAGGGGGGACGTTTTATTTAATCATTTCGTTGACTTCTTCTGTAATTTTTTCACCGCCGGATTTATTCCACTGCTCTACAAAGCTGTCGAATGAGGAGATATCCTGCTCACCTGTTATAATCTTCAGGATTGTCTCCATCTCCATCTTTTCAAGTGAAGCCCAACGGCTGCCCATGGAATCGGTTGTTTCAAAGAACGAAGGAACAAGGAAGTTTGCAGGTTCTTCAATCATCTTTGTCATTGCAGGAATACGAGCTGTATACTGGGAGTAATCTGCCGCGTCTGCCTTCTGGCCTGCTGCCTCTGCTTCCTGATATCTTACTACTGACTCATAGTAGCTCTGCTCCTCTGTTGTGAGCTCGGAAACATCTTTTTCGCCGTTCATAACAGCTTTTACGTTCTGTGTCATAAGCTCTGCGTTATTTCCAGGCTGTACTTCACAGTACAAAGGCCAGTTGAAGTATGCGAGTGTCTGGTTTTCTTTTACCTCAGCAGCTGCTTCGGATTTATCCTGTTTTGAATACTCGGAGTTTACATTTACTATCTTCATTGCAAGCTCAGGGTGCTCAAAGTCTTTGCGGACAACTACAAAGCCTGCATAGGATTTTGTGCTGATTGCGTTTATTTTACCATCTGTTCCTACTGGGCAGGAAACGTTTACCCACTCAGCGTCGTCTGTTGCATATGTGGAGGTCTGAGCCTGATTGAATGGTGCCCACCAAGGTCCGATAAATGCACCGCATTTGCCTGTGGAGATAAGTCCTACAATATCATCTGTTGTACGTGTAGCAAACTCTTTGTCGATGATACCGTCTTTATACCAGTTGCTCAAAAGTGTAAGAGGTTCTTTCATTTCCGGCTGTACAGAACCGTAAACTGCTTTTCCGCTGTCGTCTGTAACCCAGATGTTCGGATAAGCGTTCATTGCTGTGAATACGTTGTCGATTGCGAATGTGTTGTTCGGATAATCGCCGTAAACGTCGCTGTGAACTACAAGTCCGATTGTGTCGTTCTGTCCGTTGCCGTCAGGGTCTTGTTCAATAAATGCTTTGAGTACGTTTTCCATTTCCTCGAGTGTGGACGGCTCTTCAAGTCCGAGTTTGTCGAGCCAGTCTTTTCTCAGCCAGAGGAAATCCTGTCCGTCACTGAGCTGTGTTTTCGGAATAGCCATTATTTTGCCGTCGAATGTAACGGTGTTGAGCGGGTTGTTCTCCTCGCCGTAGCTTGCATAAGCTTCCTTTACAGTATCGCATGCCAGATTGTTGTAAACGTCTGTCAAATCTGCAATAAGGTCGCTCTCTACAAGATCTACAAGTGTTTCGTAATCTGCAACGTGCATGATGTCAGGAATATTTCCGCTCGCAATAGCTGTGGAAACCTTTTGGTTATAGTCAGGGCCTGAAATTGCCTCAAAAGCATTCTCGTTCTGTACGTTCAAAACTTCTTTAAGGTAACGTGTGTATGCGTTATTTTCAGGTGTGTCGTTCTCGTAAGGTGTACCTGCCAAAACATCAGAACCCTGATTTGTCAGGTTATAACCTGTTGTATATGTTACAAGCTCAGGGTATTTACCGTATGGGTCATTCATAGCGGTTTCCCATGCGGTTTTTTCCTCGTCGGACATGCCGTCCATGAAACTTTTTTCATTGTTGCAGGCTGTCATAGATATAACTGTCATGGCTGCTGCAGCAACAAGTGATGTTACTTTCATCCATTTTTTCTTCATATAATACAGTCCTCCTATTTTTATAAATTTATTTTCTACATAAATTTTTTACATAATTCATTTTCTATTTATAGAATAATAAAATTTTACTAAAAAGGGTATATCAAATTTCCGATAAATATGTCAGAAATCCGTTTACTTTTAAAAAAATTTTCGATATAATGACTTGCGGTGATAAAAAAGTTTATTGTTATTATATATATCGCTTAGGAGGAGCAATGCCGTGTTTCGTCTTTTAATTGCAGATGATGAAAAAAACGAACGTGATTGCCTTAAATATTTACTTGAAAACACAAACCTGTCTTTGGAAATCCGTGAAGCGCAAAACGGTGCCGAAGCTCTGGAAATACTGGATAACTGGAAAGCAGACATTCTGCTTACGGATATTCAAATGCCTGTTATGGGCGGTTTGGAGCTTATAGATAGGGTTTCTCAAAAATCTCCCGATATACGTATAATTATTTTCAGCAACTACGCAGAATTTGAATATGCTAAGGCAGCTTTACATTTTGGAGTAGAAAACTACATTTTAAAACCTGTAATTCCGTCGGAATTGGAGAGCACACTGCGCTCGGTTACCGAACAGCTCGAGGAGGAGCGCTCAGTTACCGAGCGTTTACAGACATCCATGCTTCAGTCCGCTGTACAGTTTTCAATTTATGGCACACTCAATCCCGACAGCTTTGACAATGAAATTTTAGAGCAGCTAAAGGATTTTAAACGCCTTATACTGCTTGAATTTCCTGTCGGATTTTTGGAGAAAAACTACTCTAAGTTTTATGACGGACTTCGCAATAAACTAAATCTTGACTTTGTTTCGCTCAACTTTTCCCCTCAGTCGCTTTTGGCTTTAAAACATGATATTTTAGATGAAGCCTATTTCGGTCAAAAGCTGTTTAACCATATAGATAAGGAATACGGCATCATCTGCTATATAGCCATTAGTCCGCTTATTGATGAAAATTCATCTTTAAAGGAAGCGTTTTCACACGCAGAGCAGCAGATGGAACAGCGTTTTTGGAGTCAGAACGAGCATGTATTCATATCTCAGAATGAACCCGCCGAATATTTTGAAGCGGACGAGAACACTGACGACGACACTTTAATGAATATGATTAAAAATGCGCTGGCTTCGCGCGACGGAGACAAGTTTACAAAGAGCATAAATCAGTTTTTGCAAAAATACCGCAAGCAGAGCAATCAGTCGCAGTTTTATGTAAAATATATTTTCTCCAATCTGGCGGCTTCTCTGTATCCGTATCTGCCGCAGTCTGAAAAATCGGACGGAAAATCCATCGACGACTTAATCTCCACGCTGTATCTTCAGAGAGATTTGTCAAAGATTGTCGATATGGTGCAGCAGCTCGCGCAGTCGGTTGTAAATACGTTCGAGGAAAACACACAGTCCGAACGCAAAGAGATTGTAATAGTAAAAAACTACATCCACGAGCATTACGGACAGGAGCTGTCTGTCGAGCTTTTGGCATCGACTGTATTTTTATCTCCCGATTATTTAAGCCGTCTGTTTAAAAAGAGCACAGGAAAAAGCCTTTACCAATATATCTGTCAGTACAGAATGGAAAAGGCAAGCAGTCTTTTAAAAAACACCACCAAAAAAGTTATTGATATAGGTATAGAGACGGGATATTCAAATTACTCATATTTCTGTCAGAGCTTCAGGGAATATTTCGGAAAATCGCCTGAGCGTTACCGTCAGGAGGAGAGCAATGCCTAGTATCTTTTCCAAACTAAAAGACGGTATTAAAAATTTAAGCTATCAGCGCAAAATATTGCTGACATGCCTTACAGTCAGCATACTCCCGCTCACCATTACAACGGTGTTCTGTTATTTTCAGATTTCAAACAGCCTTTTAAAAGAGGAGAAAAATGCGCTTAACTACACACTCCAGACAGCCGCAGACTCACTTGACTCTCAAATTACGCTGTATGAAAATTTGCTATCACACGTGGCAATGTCTGAAATAGTTATAAATACCGCCTCAAGAGAATACAACACCATATACGATAAATATGAGCAGTTCACATACTCATATGATGTATTTATAAACAACATATATACCCAGTACCGTGATGTAAAGCAGATTACGCTCTACACCGTTCAGGACGGACTGGAACACGGACCTCAGATAAAGAGCATTGACAAATTAAATTCCGAGCCGTGGTTTATGGGCACAACAAGCACAGTAAGTCCGTCAGGTCAGTGGTTTATAGACGACAACGGCGATTTAATAGTAATAGCGCGTATTCCCGAGCCGTTCACTAAATATGTAAAGGCATATTCCCAAAACTGTGTCGCCATACGCATAGACGAAAAAGGCTTTTTCTACTTTTTAGACCATTTAACAGACGACTGCCGTGTAAATGTACTGTGCGGCACCCGAAGCTTTTTTGAGTACACCTCTCCGTCTATATCTGAAAACGAGAATATTAAAATGGAGAGCCTGTCGCTTAAATCTCAAAAAAGCTGGACCATATCAATGGAAAAGCCGCATTATCTGATAGTGCAGTCAGCGCGTCACATGCTATGGGTTATGCTTATCATAACAGGTGCTTGTCTGGTGCTCGTCTTTGTTTTGAGCGGTATATTCTCCGACTTCTCTGTTCGCAGGATACATCGATTAAACAAAGCCATGCAGGTAATTCAGACAGGTGACTTCTCACTGACTGTCAGTGATGACAGCAAGGACGAAATCGGAGTTATGACAAACAACTTCCAGACCATGTCCGAAAAAATAAGCACACTCATTAAAGAGAATTATCAAAGTCAGATAACCTTAAAGGAAGCACAGCTCAAAGCTTTGCAGGCGCAGATAAATCCGCATTTTCTGTACAACTGCCTGTCGCTTATAAACAGCCGCGCGCTCCTTACACATCAGGACGATATAGGCAAAATGTCTCAGCTTATGTCCACCTTTTACAGAACGACGCTCAACAAGGGCAAATCCGATATTTTAATAAAAGACGAGATTAAAAATGTGCTCGCCTATCTTGAAATTCAGCAGCTTTTGCACGACAAGGTATTCTCTGTTCAAACGGAAATAGACCCGCTTTTACCTGATATAAGAGTGCCGAACCTTATATTGCAGCCTTTAGTGGAAAATTCAATAGTTCACGGTATACTCCCAAAGGGCAAAGAGGGTAAACTGTATTTGACAGTGCGCAGAGTTGAAAATATGCTCCACTTCATGGTTATGGACAACGGTGTTGGAATACCTCCTGAAAAGATACCGACTCTCACCTGCACTGAATCAAACGGCTACGGTTTAAAAAATGTAAACGAACGCCTTATTTTAACCTATGGTGAGCAGTCTGCCTTAAAGATAAACAGCATACCGAATGAGAGCACAATGATAGTATTTAAAATACCGATAGATTAAATTTATACACAAAAAGCAAAGACGCGGCACTTTTGCCGCGTCTTTGCTTTTGTAAGAATACTTGTTTTATAAGGAAACTGTCAAAAAAACAGCTGATCACTGTGTCAGTTTTATACGTCTTTTTTAATATTATTAAGCTTCTTGAGTATCCGTATCGCTTGAGCTGTAATTTTTTATATCATTGTGATATACAGCTATCGTTGCCGACGGACCTTTTCCCTGAAGTTTATAAATCTGAAAAGTCAGCACCGTATTGTCTGTCTTCCAAGCATAGGCTTCCAAATCAACAGGTAAGCCTTCTTTTTCTGACGTTTCGGTTTCATTACCGTACTGTTCTCTGAGTTTGCCGAGCTGTTCTTCCACCCACTCATCGCGTATTTCACTTGTAAGATGTACATCAAAGCTGACGGACAGCAGCTTGTCGTCGTAAAACTCAAAATCTGCTCTGGCTTTCTGACCGCCGATTTCAAGCTCCGGTTCAGAGTAATATATTGTGCATATTCCGGAAAGCGGCTGCATTCCCTCCTTCGCGGATACACTGTACGGAAGTGTCTTTTTTACTTCTTCTGCGCTTTTGTGCCACATAGCTTTGCTGTACTGATATTCCCCGTCTGTTTTAAGCGAGTCGAGCGATATTTTGTTTTTACCCATACAGCCGGAAAAAGCAGTACTTACAACTAAAACCAATGCAAGCAGAGTAGCAAACAAAACAGATTTACGCTTTTTTGTTTTCATAATTATCCCCTACTCTCTTCAATCAGCACCGATAAAGCAGATAAAAATTTAAGAGTAACCTACAAGTTTATATTAACATTTTATGCCATTGCTGTCAACAAGTTTTAAAATATATTTAATATTTTTTTTCAACATCTAATTTATATTTTTGATATATTGCTTTTAATTGAAATAGAAAAAGGTTCGGTAAAAACTGCACCTTTTTAACTGTATTAAACTTTAAAGATAAACTTATTTAGAAGCCTCTTCAACAGCAGTACCTGCCATTGGGTTGTTGCCCATTCTGATGCGTAACTGGCAGGTCACGTTTTTACTTTAACACATTAGGAGTTTTTTATCTTCTTTATCGCTTAAGCTTCTTTTGAACAACGCGACTATTGCGTGGTTTTCTGTATACAACAAAAAGGCGCGGTTTTCCGCGCCTTTAAATATTAAGCTTATATTTTTATATTTATACTTATTTTTTCGCAGAAATTTCTTTATCCGCAAGCGTTATTGTTAAAGAGGGCTTAATATTGGCACCTGTCATTAAACCAATTTGCATTGATGTATTGTCCGCTTCCCATTTATAGTAAACAGAATGAACTTGACCAAGTAATTCATTTTCGCCTGAGCCATCATATTTTTTACTTTCTTTACCGTATACTTTTATCAGCTCTTCAGCCTGTTTTTCAAACCATTTTTCATAGTCGCCATCGGTATTAAAAGCAATCTGAATATAGCCAAGCTTATCTTCGTAAAATTCAAGCGATACAAGAGCTTCTCGGTCATCTAAAACAAATTTTTCCGTTGACTTATAGAAAACGGGGTCTCCGCTTTCGGTCACTCTGTACTCATCTTTTTCAATATCACAGTTCAGTTTTTTCTCAACTTCTTCAACTGTTGCCCCCCACGGAATACCCTTGTAAAGGTATTCGTTTTCGGTTTTAAAGTCGTTGGACGATGCTGACTTGCTGCCGCATGCCGATAAAGAAATCGTTATAACAGATAACATAGCTATAATCAAAACTGCGAAAAAATTTAATTTCCGTATTTTCATTATAACCCCTCCTGCCTATTTTAAATGAAATCAAAATCAGTGCACTTGCATAGGGCAAATATCATAGAAGACGCAGAGCAGATTAATAATACCATAGACATCAGCAAGGCAACTATTTTGAATTAAAGTTAAGTTCAATTTTGGTATACCAAACTTTGTCAATTGACTGTATCTATATAATAACATAATATGGAACAAATATCAATTTTTTTAAAATAGTAAATTGCACAAAAATATTGAATTAACAATGCACAATAAGCACAATATTTTATGGCAAAAAAGAGGTACGGCAAAAACCGCACCTCTTTTAAGCTTAAAGTTTTAAACCTTATTTGGAAGCCTCTTCAACTGCAACTGCGCAAGCAACAGTAGCACCTACCATTGGGTTGTTACCCATACCGATAAGTCCCATCATCTCAACGTGAGCAGGAACAGAAGAAGAACCTGCGAACTGAGCATCACCGTGCATACGTCCCATGGAGTCTGTAAGACCGTAGGAAGCAGGACCTGCAGCAACGTTATCCGGGTGGAGTGTACGTCCTGTACCGCCGCCGGAAGCAACAGAGAAGTATTTCTTGCCGTTTTCCATAGCCCATTTCTTGTATGTTCCTGCAACGAGGTGCTGGAAACGAGTTGGGTTTGTGGAGTTACCTGTGATGGAAACGTCAACAGCCTCTTTCTTCATGATAGCAACGCCCTCAAGAACGTCGTTTACGCCGTAGCATTTAACCTTAGCTTTGTCGCCGTCGGAGAATTTAACCTCACGTACAACTGTGAGCTCGCCTGTAGCGAAATCGAAAGAAGTCTCAACATATGTGAAACCGTTGATTCTGGAAATGATGTAAGCTGCATCTTTTCCGAGACCGTTGAGGATTACACGCAGAGGCTCTTTTCTAGCCTTGTTAGCTGTTCTAGCGATACCGATAGCACCCTCAGCAGCTGCGAAGGACTCGTGACCAGCAAGGAAGCAGAAGCAGTCTGTCTCTTCTCTTAAAAGCATTGCGCCGAGATTACCGTGGCCGAGACCAACAGCACGCTGCTCAGCAACAGAACCAGGGATACAGAAAGCCTGAAGACCGATACCGATAGCCTCAGCAGCGTCAGCAGCTTTTGTTATACCTTTTTTAAGAGCAACACCTACACCGAGAGTATATGCCCATGAAGCATTCTCGAAAGCGATAGGCTGAACACCTTTAACGATAGCATCAACGTCGATGCCTTTGGAGAGGGTATACTCTTTTACTTCATCAAGGGATTTGAAGCCATACTCAGCGAGGCAAGCCTCGATTTTCGGCATTCTTCTTTCCTGACCTTCAAATTTTGCCATATTTACTTAAACCTCCCCTTAATTATTCTTCTCTTGGATCGATGTGCTTATAGCCCTCGAAACGGCCATAAGTACCGATGTTGTTCTCATAAGCTTCTTTAGGGTCTTTACCGTGACGGATGTCCTCGAGCATTTTGCCCAGACGAACGAACTGGTATCCGCAAACCTCGTTGTTCTCATCAACAGCGATTTTGAGGATGTAACCCTCTGCCATCTCAAGATAACGTACGCCCTTTTCCTTTGTGGAGAAGATTGTACCTACCTGTGAACGCAGACCTTTACCGAGGTCCTCAAGTCCGGCACCTATTGGGAGACCGTCCTCAGAGAAAGCAGTCTGTGTACGGCCGTAAACAATCTGGAGGAAGAGCTCTCTCATAGCAACGTTGATAGCGTCGCAAACGAGGTCTGTATTGAGTGCCTCAAGAATTGTTTTACCCGGAAGAATCTCGCCAGCCATAGCAGCGGAGTGAGTCATACCGGAGCATCCGAGAGTCTCAACGAGAGCCTCCTGAATAATGCCTTCTTTAACATTGAGAGTAAGTTTACATGTACCCTGCTGAGGAGCACACCAGCCCACACCGTGTGTAAGACCGGAAATATCGGAAATCTGGTAAGCTTTTACCCATTTTCCCTCTTCAGGAATTGGCGCAGGTCCGTGATGAGGACCTTTTGCGATAGGACACATTCTCTCTACTTCGTGAGAATAATTCATATCGTTACTCCTTTCGATTTTCAGTTTTAATTAAATGCTGTATAAATCCCGCTCTCCCCTTAAAGCGAAGATTACAGGATAAATAGATTTTGGCATTTGACCACTATCTTTTAATATTATAGAAGATTGCAGAGCATTTATCAAGTGGACAGGCGTCTATTTGTCAATTTTTTGACCTTTTAACGCCATGCCTTATCTTTTGACATAAATTTTAACATTTATACATTACAATAATAGCGTCCGAAAGCATATTTTCTGTTAATTTTTATTGAAAAAAGGCGTTTAAACACCGCTCTTTGTTTGACAAAACACAGTGTGACAGGTACAATAAAAATGTTCGGCATATATTAGGTAAATACAAGATAAATATAACGGATATTTCACATAAAGTGTGTATATACAAGACGTTCGGAAGGAGAGGACATTTTGAGCTTCTTAGAAAAGATATTCGGCACATTTTCCAGCCGAGAGCTTAAAAACATAAAACCTATAATGGAAAAGGTAGTCGCGCTTGAGGACAAGTACCGCGCTATGAGCGAGGCAGAACTCAAAAGCATGACACCTAAACTCAAGGAGAGACTTGCAAACGGAGAGACACTCGACGATATTCTGCCGGATGCATTCGCAACATGCCGCGAAGCCGCAGACAGAGTTATCGGCTTAAGACCGTTCCCGGTTCAGATTATCGGTGGTATCGTTCTTCATCAGGGACGTATTGCTGAGATGCGTACTGGTGAAGGTAAAACACTTGTGGCAACATTGCCTGCATACCTCAACGCGCTTTCGGGCAAGGGCGTGCACATTGTAACAGTAAACGACTACCTTGCAAAGCGTGACTCCGAGTGGATGGGTAAAATCCACCGCTATCTGGGACTTACAGTAGGTCTTGTAATCAGCGGAATGGACAGCGACGCCAAAAGACAGGCTTACAACAGCGATATAACATACGGTACAAACAACGAATTCGGCTTTGACTACCTGCGTGACAACATGTGCATATACAAGGAGCAGAAGGTTCAGAGAGAGTTTAACTTTGCCATTGTCGACGAGGTGGACTCAATCCTCATAGATGAGGCGAGAACTCCGCTCATTATCTCCGGTCAGGGAGATAAATCAACCGAGCTCTATACACTCGCCGATAAATTTGCCAGAACCCTCACCGCTACAAGGGTAAAGGAGCTTGACTCCAAGGAGGACAACGACGACATCGAGGGCGATTACATCGTTGACGAAAAGGCAAAGACTGCTACACTCACACCTCAGGGTGTTAAAAAGGCTGAGAAGTTCTTTAATATAGAAAATCTCTCCGACGCAGACAACATAACAATTCAGCACCACATACAGCAGGCTATCCGCGCTCACGGTATCATGCAGCGCGATGTTGACTATGTTGTAAAGGACGGCGAGGTCCTCATAGTAGACGAGTTTACAGGACGTCTTATGATAGGCCGCCGCTACAACGAGGGACTTCATCAGGCAATAGAGGCCAAAGAGGGCGTTAAGGTAGAGCGTGAGTCAAAAACTCTTGCAACTATAACATATCAGAACTATTTCCGTATGTATGCAAAGCTCTCCGGTATGACAGGTACTGCCATGACAGAGCAGGACGAATTCAGAGAGATTTACCACCTTGACGTAATAGAGATACCTACTAACAAGCCTGTACAGAGAAAGGATAATCCTGACGCTGTATACAAGACACAGCAGGCAAAATACAACGCTGTTATCGACCAGATAGTAGCATGCCACGAAAAGGGACAGCCGGTACTGGTAGGTACAGTATCCATTGAAAAATCCGAGCTTTTAAGCTCTATGCTTAAAAAACGCGGAATAAAACACGAGGTACTCAACGCAAAATACCACGACAAAGAGGCTGAGATAGTAGCTCAGGCAGGTAAATACGGCGCTGTAACAATCGCTACAAACATGGCCGGACGTGGTACTGATATCGCGCTCGGAGGTAATGCAGAGTATTCCGCAAAGGCTCAGATGAGAAAACAGGGCTTTGATGAGAATATGATAAACGAGGCAACAGGCTTCTCCGACACTGACGATGAGGAGATAATCCATGCAAGAAGCGTATTCAAAGAGCTGTTGCAGAAATACAAAGCTGAAATAGAACCTCAGGCACAGAAGGTAAAGGAAGCAGGCGGACTGTTCATCATTGGTACAGAGCGCCATGAGTCAAGACGTATCGACAACCAGTTAAGAGGACGAAGCGGTCGTCAGGGAGACCCAGGTGAAACAAGATTTTACCTCTCGCTTGAAGATGACCTCATGCGTCTGTTCGGCGGTGAGCGCATGCAGAGCATGATGAATACACTCGGCGTGGACGACGATACACCTATCGAAAACAAAATGCTCTCCAACTCCATTGAGTCAGCTCAGAAAAAGGTTGAGGGACGCAACTTTGATATACGTAAAAACGTGCTTCAGTTCGACGACGTTATGAACCGTCAGCGTGAGATAATCTACGGTCAGCGTGCAAAGGTACTCAACGGCGAGGACTTAAAGGACTACATCAGCAAGATGATAGACGAGACTATCGACGCCGCTGTGGACACATATCTCTCCGATACAGAGGTTCACGATGACTGGAACATCAAAGGTCTTAAAGACCATTTCCTCGGCTGGCTTGTAACAGAGGACGAGCTTGTATATACTCCAAGACAGCTCGGCGACACCTCCAAGAAAGAGATAGCTGAATTCCTCAAAAATAAGGCTCACAGACTCTATGACAAGCGCGAGGAGATACTCGGCTCCAGATTTATAAGAGAGCTTGAGCGTGTAATTCTGCTTAAAGTGGTTGACCTTAAGTGGATGGATCACATCGACGCTATGGATGAGCTCAGAAAAGGTATCGGACTGCGCTCATACGCTCAGAAGGACCCTGTTGTAGAGTACCGCTTCGAGGGCTTTGAGATGTTTGACCAGATGATAAGCGCTATCCGTGAGGACACTGTAAAGCTTCTCTTTACAGTTAAAATACAGGTGCACCAGAACCCTGAAACAAACCAGTCAAAAGTTCTTGTTCAGAGCCCTGTATTCGGCACAAATGCCCCTGACGACAAAGACGATGAGCAGTCAAACGCTGATTCCCAAAACGCACAGCCTGCACAGGACAATCAGAAAAGACCACCTGAGCCTCCTGTTGCGTTGCCAAAGCGTGAACAGGTTGCAAAACCGATAATGCCTAGAGGCGATGGTTCGCTTAAAAACACACCTGTTAAAAAAGAGCAAAAAGTAGGCAGAAACGACCCGTGCCCATGCGGAAGCGGCAAGAAATATAAAAAGTGCTGCGGAAGATAAAACGTAACGGCAAATATATTCTAAACGCAATATAAAACAAACAAAAATCAGAGCAGGAAAAAGCTTAATTTCCTGCTCTGAAAATTTTTTATCTTTTTTTAATAAACCTATTGATTTTTGTTTTGAAATGGGATATAATAATCTAGCAGTTTAAAATATATATCGCGGAGTGGAGCAGTCCGGTAGCTCGTCGGGCTCATAACCCGAAGGTCGTAGGTTCAAATCCTGCCTCCGCAACCATGTAATGTGACCGATTTTACTGTCGGTCACTTTTTATTTTTGTCTATGCAGGTTTGCAAGCTTTTATACTTAAAAATTTTAAATAATATTAGTTTAGCGGAGTTTTCAGTTTGAAAACTCCGCTTTTAAAATTTAAGTATTAAATTTCAGCATTATACTATACAAAAAGCAAACGCTATTGGTAATTTTTTTTCGTGACACGTTGTTCACAAATAACTCATACTAATATGGTATAATTAAGAAAATTTTATATAGGAAAATAATATGCTGAAAAAAATAAAAAATGGATTGCTTTAGGTGTGGTTTTAGCTCAGATGTTTACAACATTGTTATCACCCGCAGCTTTTGCCTTTGAGCCATTAAACAGCGGTGATGTCGCTGTAAACTCGTTAATTTTCCGGACACAGCGTTTAGGAATTGGATTTTAAACCCGAATAACTTAAACGGTTACGGAAGCGACGGAACACTGACATCTGACGAGATAAACAACATTACAGAAATAAAAGTGACTGAGCAGAATATTGCCGATTTGACAGGAATAGAATATTTTTCATCACTTTTAGTTTTGAATTGTAATAAAAACCGCCTGACTGAATTGGATTTATCACAAAACAAACTGCTCAAGGAGATGTATTGCTCCTCCAATCAGCTGAGCAAACTTGACCTTTCCAACAATCCTGACTTGGAACACGTCTACTGCGCGTCCAATTTGCTGACAGAGCTTGATATTTCAAGCTGTTCTAAGCTCAAATCCCTAAACTGTGAGAAAAACAAGCTTGAAAGCCTCGATTTATCAGGTAATCCTGAGCTTATTAACCTCTATTCAAGACACAATATGCTCACACAGTTGGATGTAAGCCATAACACGAAACTGATATTTATCGAGACCTTTGACAATCAGCTGACTTCTTTTGACTGCACTATGCTCAAGGATTTGGAGTTTTTGCACATTGACTACAACAAGCTTACCACTTTGGATATGAGCCAAAACCCGAATTTGCAGGGCAACGGATTTGTCGTAGCAAATAATCAGCTCGACTACTTAATTATGCCGAATATTCCGGGAAAAAATATAGAAGCCTCTGTTTTTTATGAGCAGAACCCGAAACAGGGATATGAAAACATTAAATGGTATTATGACTCCTCGTATTCGCAGGAAGTTAAGGAAACAGATATGATTCCCGCAAACGGTCAGAAGCTCTATGTAAAGTGGATTGCAAATCCGTACACTGTGTACTATAACGCAAACGGAGGTCAGGGAAATATCCCGTCACAGTCCGTAGAGTATGACCAGACATTTAACCTTACACCAAATACGTTTACACGTACGGGATACACCTTTCAAAACTGGAATACTTACAGTAACGCAGTAGGAGGCAGAACCTTCAGCGATGGGCAGGAAGTAGTAAACTTAGCCGGAAAACCTCGAACAAAGACAGCATAACCCTCTATGCACAGTGGAAGCCCAACACATACACTATCCGCTACGATGCAAACTGCGGCGAGGGCAGTATGAATGACACTGAAGCTGTTTACGATAAGCCGGTACAGCTCTCCACGGGAGATTTCACCAAATCAAACTATGTTTTGGCAGGCTGGTCGCTCAACCCCGGAGAACAAAACAGCAAGGACTATTTACCTGAGCAGACAGTACAGAACTTAACATCAGTTGATAAAGATATAGTTACACTCTATGCCGTCTGGCTTTCCTATGGTGAAATACAAAGCGAATATCAAAACTGGCTTTCAGATTTCTTTAACGCATACAGAGAAGCTGACTACTATCAGGAGGACTGGACTTCACTTGACAGCATAAAGCAAACTGCGTCAGAAGCGATTTTAAACGCCGGAGCAGATGTATCTGTAATGCAGCAGACATTGCAGACAGCCTTTTCGTCGGCTGAACAGATAAAGAATAAAGAACAGCGCACTCAGGAAATTGTGCAGAGCTGGGAAAGCGCTCACAGCGAGATTTTGTCCCAGTTAAAACTTTATGTTTCAATGGACAAACTGGAGGAATATCAGCTGAAAGCTCAGTTAGCTGTCGCTGATTCAGAAGCTGCATGGCTTGAGCAGCAAAGTACTTTAACTGACCCTACAAGCCGTCAGGCAGCTGTAAGCGCTGCTCAGGACATGATAGAAGCTGACGTACAGCAGCTATACCATATGCAGAATGCAATAGTTTGGCTTGGGTCTGTAAAGGACACATATCAATCACCTATGAGCGCCGTAAAGTCAGCTGACGGTGAGCTTTAATCCAATCATGTCTCAGAATACGAAGCACTGTCTTCGGAAGAGAGAGTTTACTGCGATTACGCTGTTTTAAATCAGTTGATTATAAGAAAAGACTTTGCACAGGAAAAGCAAAATGCACTGCAACGCCTTGATACATATTTTGCTTCAATAGAGCTCTCCGACTACACTGAGGAGAACCAGCAAAACTGGCTGATATTATGGACGAGGCAAAATTGGATATTGAAAACGCCGATACAATCGGAATGGCTGACCGCTTACTTTTAGAGAGTATAGATAATCTTGAAAAAGTAGAGCAGATTATACGCCAGAAAGCTCCTGTAATAGAAGTTAAACCAACTGCATCGGCTATTACAAAGGGACAAAAGCTTAGCGAAAGCCGCTTGACAGGCGGAAAAGCAGAAACTCAGGGAACATTCTCATGGAAAGACGGCAGTATTGTACCGACACAGACAGGGGAATACACCGTTGTGTTTACACCGAACGACAGTAAACTGTATCTACCGGTAGAATTTACTGTCAATGTTTCGGTGCTTGACCCGAAGCCCGAAACACCGTCTGAACCGGACACAAAACCTGAAGAAAATACACCTGACACAGAAACTCCGTCAAATCCTGATAATAAGCCAAACGTGACACCTACCCCTGAAGTGCCGTCCACCCCGGACGCTAATCCTGACGATAAACCTGCTGTTGAGTCACCGTCAACTCCTCAGACTAAGCCTGACACTACACCGACTCCGCAGTCTCCGTCATCGCCGAATACTGCACCTGATTCTGAAATATCAGGGGAGTCTATCGCAGTAAACGGTTCAGCACAGACATCGGATAATTTATCTCAATCAGAGCAAAGTACAGATGAGGATAAGGCAGATAATGAAAATCAGCAGGATACATCCGATCCTTCAAAATCCGAATCCGATACAGATTTAAATTCCAACTCAAAGCCTGATGAAAATACAGAAAATACTCAGGATAATGGAAATGATAATATGAACGTCGGATTTGTTCTGACGGTTTCGTTTATCATCAGCGCCGCTGTTGTAGGCATAGCAGCACTTTTAATAGTTAAATTTAAAAAGAAAAATAGTATAGACTAAAAAATGTGCTCGGCAATAAAGCTGGGCACATTTTATTTTATAGATTTGAAAAACCTCTTTATTTCTATTATTATTTTAGTAAATAAAATATAAACTTTAATACAGGAGAATTTTTAAATGATAAACCACGTTGGAACAAGGGAAATAAAAACAGAGCGTCTGTTTTTACGAAGATTTACAGAAAATGACCTTGACGATTATTTTGTATGGACAGGTTCAGCGGAAATATCCAGATTTATTATGGAAAAGCCGTACAGCAATAAAGAGGAAGCGAAAAAAACACTTCTCAAAATAATCGAAAGCTATCAAAGCATGGACTATTATATGTGGGGCATTGTTTTTGAAAATGAGCTTATCGGTTTTTGCTGCGGAAATGAAATAAACGAGGATATAGACTGTATCTGCATAGGCTACGGAATAAAAAAGCAATACTGGAACAGAGGAATAACCACAGAAGCCGTTAAAGCGCTTATAGATTACTTTTTTACCGCGGGCTTTAACAGAATTTTTGCTTACCACAACCCGTTAAACCCGGCAAGTGGAAAAGTAATGCTCAAAAGCGGTATGACATTTGAGGGCAGGATACGCGGTGGCTCAAAATTAGCCGGCAAAATCTGCGACTGCTTACAGTATTCCATTCTTAAAGAGGATTGGCTGAAAAATAAAGAGTGTTCCAGCAACAAGGTGTCGCACCAATAACATAATGGTAGGGGAATTTTTATGATAGAAATAAAACAGCTCAAGAGAGAAGATTGGGAAAACTATGAGCTTAATTTTTCCTATGAAACTGACGGATACTACACCTTTGATGTACACGAGTGGGATTTTAAGCTTATATTTCACCCATACAAAACCGTTATGAAGAAATCCTTTACAGACCATTTATTTGGAGAATGGATTGAAAATCCGACCGTATTCGGAACTTTTGAGGACGGTAATCCCGTCGGCTTTATCGAGTTCTCTCACGAATCGTGGAATAACAGACTGCGTATAAATAATTTATTAGTATGTGAAGGCTTTAGAAATCAGGGAATAGGAAGTAAGCTTATCAAAAAAGCGGAGGAAGCGGGCAAAAATGCCGGTGCGCGTATGCTTGTGCTGGAAACTCAAACCTGCAACCGCAATGCAATAGACTTTTACATTAAAACAGGATTTAAACCCATTGGGTTTGATTTATTTTGTTATACTGACAATGATCCCGATAAAACCGAGGTGCGCCTTGAAATGGCTAAAAAGCTACTGTAATATATAACGAAACTCTTTATTAAGCTTTTAAGCGTTTTAAAATAAACTAACCCCCAAACCATAGTGGCTCGGGGGTTTTAATCTGTATAAATCACTCCGTAGGCGGTATATACCGTCTGCGGCGTTTTTTTGTCTTGCGCAGAGCTTTAAAAAATTCACTTAGCTGTGCCGAACATTTATCTCCTAAAATATAAGGTGATAAAACAGGCTTATGGTTAAATGGCATGTCAAACATCGACATAACCGACGAACACGCGCCGCCCTTGACATCATAAGCGCCGAATATAACTCTGCGTATGCGCGAGTTTATTATAGCTCCGGCGCACATCGGGCACGGCTCAAGCGTGACATATAAATCACACTCAAACAGCCGCCATCCGCCAAGCGTTTTGCAGGAAGAGTCTATTGCCTCTATCTCGGCGTGATACAGCGCGTTTTTTAATATCTCACGTCTGTTAATCCCTGTACCGACTACTCCCTTTGTGCGGTGCACCACAACGGCGCCGACAGGCACTTCGCCGATATTAGCGGCAAGCGACGCCAAATACATCGCCAAGCCCATGTAAAACTCATCGGTAAATTTAAGCGTTTGCAGACAGCCTGACTTTTCATCGGTCTTTGCCATTAAATTAAAACTCACGCCTTTCACAAAGTAACTATCAGAACAACGATGTATTTATCAGCATATATATTGCAAATATTGCAACAACTACTATCATAACAGGGCTTGTAAAGAAATAGATGTATTTATTGCTTTCCGATACTTTAGGGGTATTTTTCTGATTATAGTTAAGCGAGAAAAATTTATCTGTCTTAAACACCAGCATAGCAATACCGATAACACCCAATACGCAGAATATTACCTGCATACCGCTGTACACCAGTCCCTGTAAAGCTACATGCAGAGAGGTGGACAATTCTGTATACACTGTGGATATGAGGTTATTTGCAAAGTGAATCAATATGCCAACCCACAGTGAGCCGCTCTTAATTACAAAGAAGCCTAAAACAAGTCCCATTATAAAGGCATTCGGAGCCTGAACTAAATTTCCGTGGAACAGTGCAAAGATAAGAGCTGATACAACTACCGCAAACACATCTCCAAAACGTCTTAATGACTGCATGATGGCGCCGCGGAAGACTAATTCCTCAATAATCGGTGCGGCAACGGTCAGCATAATAATATTCAGTACGGCGGCAACAGGCTCTGACGGCGATGAAAAATCCGGTGATACAGGATAAACTCCGAACAGGGACATCACAGCATATACTCCCTGTGTTGCCCAAGAACCTGCAACAGATGCTCCCAACCCGATAAACAATCCGCTGACAGCCAAAAGCGGTCTCGGCGCACGCATCGGCATAGCTACCTTTGCCGGCATAGAAATTATAATTGCATACAGTGTAAACGGTATTAAATACGACAGTATGTATGTTATCAGCTGTATCCAGTACTGTGCCGTTGTGCTAAGCTGCATGCTGACGGTGTCGTTCACAATTACATTAAAGCCCATTACGACAGCTGAAGCCGCAGTAGGTACAAAATATGATACAGCAAGATAAATCAGCACACACATGCCCAGCAGTGTACCTGTAAAGCGTATCTTTTTTAGAAATTGCAGCGGTAAATTTACCGGCGGCTGATAATATTGATTGTTAAAATTAGGCGTATTATTTGTCTGCACCTTAAATATCCCCCTTATAACATCATTTTATAATAATTTATATTTTGTATTTGTCATTTCAATGTTCTAAATATATTCGCTCAATAAGTTTTGCGCTTCGGCCTTGCCGAATATCGGTCGTGTTTTGACCGATAAGCGAAACTTTAGTAACAAGCTTTGCTTGTTATTATACCATAAAAATAAATTAAAAAATTACCCAAATGTAAAATGTCATATATTTTTGATTATAGATGTTGGTAATTTTTTTAAAAAGGTGGTACAATGTAATATATCTTTTGTTTTGCTAAGGAGAAGATGATATGATAGTTAAACCTAAAATAAGAGGA
Organism: uncultured Clostridia bacterium; assembly: GCA_944387335.1. Classification (GTDB taxonomy): domain Bacteria; phylum Bacillota; class Clostridia; order Oscillospirales; family Ruminococcaceae; genus CALXEM01. The sequence continues at coordinate 50,924 of CALXEM010000066.1, forward strand.
TTTATATGCACAACAGCACATCCAAAGGGCTGTTATGAAAATGTAAAAAGACAGGTTGAGTATGTAAAAGCCCATAAAAAGACTGACGGCGCTAAAAAAGTACTTGTAGTAGGCGCTTCCATGGGATACGGACTTGCTTCAAGAATATCTGCGGCATTTTCCTGCGGCGCGGCTACAATAGGCGTCATATTCGATAAACCTGCATCAAACGGCAGAACAGGCTCGGCAGGCTGGTACAACACAGCTGCATTTGAGGAGCTTGCCGCAAAGGACGGTATATATGCAAAGACAGTAAACGGCGACGCATATTCCGATGAGATAAAAGAAAAAGTTATCTCCATGATAAAGAATGACTTGGGCAAGGTAGATATGGTTGTGTACAGTCTTGCGGCTCCGAGAAGAACAGACCGCGACGGCACAGTTTACAGTTCTGTACTCAAGACAACAGGCTCACCGTACACAAACAAGACCATTGACCTTAAAACAAAACAGATTTCCGAGATAACAATTCAGCCTGCTGATGACAAGGAAATTTTCGACACCGTAAAGGTAATGGGCGGCGAGGACTGGAAAGACTGGATAGACGCTCTCATAAAAGCTGATGCAATAGAGAAAGACGCTGTAACCGTTGCATACTCCTACATAGGACCTGAGCTTACTCACCCGATGTACTATGACGGATCTATCGGAAAGGCAAAGGAGCACCTTTTAAAGACATCGCATGAAATATCCGAAACCACATCGATTAAAGCATATGTTTCTGTAAACAAAGCGCTTGTGACACAGTCCAGCGCGGCTATTCCGATAGTACCTCTCTACATCTCCATACTCTATAAGGTTATGAAGGAAAAGGGACTGCACGAGGGCTGTATCGAGCAGATGTACCGCCTGTTCAATGAAAAACTGTTTGTACAGGACAGAACAACCGATGAAAACGGTCAGCTCCGCCTTGATGACTGGGAAATGCGCCCTGAGGTACAGAGCGAGGTAAGCGGAATTTGGGAGAACATCTCAAACGACAACATATCCTCCTGTGCTGACATTGACGGCTACTGGAACGACTTTTATGAGTTGTTTGGCTTCGGCTTTGACAATGTTGACTATGACGAGGACGTAGAAATCGACGTTAAAATACCTAGTGTCAGCGAATAATAATTAAAACTCAATGTAAATATAAAAACAAAGCTCCCGCAAACGGTTAAAGCACTGTTTGCGGGAGTTTTATTCTATAATTTAATTTATATTCTGTTATACAGTCTTGTCAGCCTGTTTAAATCCGACGCTGTATTTTCACTTATTGCACCCGGCGAAATGCGCCACTTCCAGTTTCCCATAGGCGTTGACGGCACATTCATTCTAGCAGAGCTGTCAAGGCCTAAAATATCCTGCATCTGCGCTATTGCGGTATCGGCAGTGCTTGCCCACGCACAGCGTATTATCTTTTCGGCAGTGGTCTGAATCTTCGCGTCCTGCGGAGCGTCGATGTATTCGCATATAAAGTCATAGTCCGCTTTAGACACGCTTTCAAGCCAGCCTACTAATGTATCGTTGTCGTGTGTTCCGGTATAGGCTATGCAGTTTTTAATATAATTGTGCGGCAGATAATCGTTGTCGCACCACGCGTTAAATGCAAATTCAAGCACCTTCATGCCAGGATAACCTGTCTGTCTTAACAACGCGCGTACCTCGTCCGTTATAAGTCCCAAATCCTCAGCGATTATTCCGCCGTCTCCGAAACGCTCCTTTATTTTCTCGAAAAACTCTATTCCGGGACCTTTGCGCCATTTTCCGTTTTCGGCGGTTTTATCCTTTGCGGGTATGGCATAATAGCTCTCAAATCCCCTGAAATGGTCTATTCTTATGATGTCATACATTCTCTTTGCGCCGCTTATGCGCTTAAGCCACCATTTATATCCGTCGGCTTTCATCTTATCCCAGTTGTAAAGCGGGTTACCCCAAAGCTGACCTGTCGGAGAAAAATAATCCGGCGGACAGCCTGCCACATTTATCGGAGATAAATTCTCGTCAAGCTCAAACATATCAGGCGACGCCCACACATCTGCGCTGTCACAGGCTACATATATCGGCAAATCGCCTATTATCTCAATGCCCTTTTCATTGGCATATGAGCGCAGAGCCTCCCACTGCTTAAAGAACATATACTGCGCAAATTCCCAGAAGATTATCTCGTCCTGATGTGCTGACGTAAACGAGTTCAGCTCATTTTCCCTGCGGAATTTATACGCTTCTTCCCACTCGTGCCATGCTCTGCCGCCGTGATGCTCCTTGAGCGTCATAAATACGGCGTAGTCGTAGAGCCAATACTCGTTTTCCTCAATAAATTCCTCAAAATCGCCGTCGGGAGCGAGCAGAAAACGCGAGCACGCCTTTTTGAGCACGTCAAAGCGTCCGTTATATATTGCGCCGTAGTCAATATTGTTTACATCGTCGCCCCAAAATACGTTTTTTACCTCGTCCTCATACAGCAGTCCGTCCTCTATAAGTGTGTCTAGGTCTATCATATACGGATTGCCCGCATAGGTGGAAAACGACTGATACGGCGAGTCTCCGTAGCTTGTGGGCGAAAGGGGAAGTATCTGCCACAGTTTTTGACCTGCCGCAGACAAAAAATCGACAAATTTATAAGCCGCCTTGCCCATAGTGCCTATTCCGTAAGGTGAGTCAAGGCTTGTAATCGGCATAAGTATTCCGCTTTTTCTCATAGGTTTATTACAATCCTTTCAAGTTTAAACAGAGCTTTTTCCCGCAAGATGTTTAAACTAAAATTTTACAGTAAATCTTATCAGCTATTATACTATAAAATTTTATATAGGTAAAGACTATTTAGTGTAAATTGTACAATAAATGCATGATGACAAAGCGGATATGTTGATTTTTTAAAATAACAGCTCGGCAATAATTGAATTGCTTATCAAAAACCCCTCGGGAGTAAGGCTTATATTGTCATTTTCAAGCTTTAAAAATCCTGCCTTTTGCATAGGCTGTGCTTTTTTTATTATCCTGTCAATGTCGGACTGCTCGGCGCCGAGCTGTCTTAATGCGTCAAAATCAAGTCCGTCGGAGAGCCTGAGACGTAGCATTAAATATTCCTCCCAGCCGCCGCCCTCGCCGTCGTCTGTTGGGGAAGTGCCGTCTATAAACAGTTTTAAGTCCCTCGGATAGTACATTCTGCGTCCGTTAAAGAACGAGTGCGCTGACGGTCCTATGCCGATGTACTCGTCGCAGTTCCAATATTTCACGTTGTGGCGCGCTCTGTATTTTTTATTGGATGCAAAATTGGAAATTTCGTACTGCTCATAGCCGTGTTCTTTCAGCGCCTGAACGATGTACAGATATAGCTGAGCCTGTCTGTCCTCGTCGGGGCAGATTGCCTGCACATCGTTTACATAAAACGGCGTGCCCTCCTCAACCTTTAAAATATATGCCGATATGTGCTGAACGTTAAGCTCTGAGCAGAACTTTACCGAGTTTAAAAGCTTTTCCTCAGTCTGATAGGGAAGCGCCGTCATCAAATCGAGCGATATGTTCTCAAATCCAGCTTTTTGTGCCGCCTTGACACACTGTGCCGCCTCATGGGCACTGTGAAGTCTGCCGAGCAGTTTTAGTTCGTCGTCGTTTGCCGACTGCAAGCCGAAAGACAGCCTGTTTATCCCTGCCGAGCGGTAAGAGCTCAGCTGTTGAGATAGCGCTGTGTGCGGATTTGCCTCCATTGTTATCTCGGCGTTATTTTCCACTGAAAAAAGACGGTATATCTCGTCCGTTATGGCGTGAATTTTCTTATCTGTCAGCAGTACAGGCGTTCCTCCGCCGAAATAGACGGTGTCAACGCGGTTTGTGCGGCTCTTTTCCAAAAAGGTCTTTAACTCACGCTTTACGCTGTCAGTGTATCTGTCCATATACTCCCGGGTGTCGCTTCTGCCCGCACAGCCTATCGAGTAAAAATCGCAGTAAGGGCATTTTGAAACGCAGAACGGCACGTGTATATATATCCCCAAAGGCGGTATATCCTTTAATTTCTCCATAAAACCTCCTTAAAAAGCACTTGCCGCAAAACAAGCTGTTCGCTTATTCTGCGGCAATTTTCTGTTGATGTAAAATGCAAAGGTAAATTTAGTCGAGCTTGAGCACCGACATAAATGCATCCTGAGGAACCTCGACAGTTCCGAGCTGACGCATACGTTTTTTACCCTCTTTTTGTTTTTCAAGCAATTTTTTCTTACGTGTAATATCGCCGCCGTAACATTTAGCCAAAACGTCCTTACGCATTGCCTTTACAGTTTCTCTGGCAATAACTTTTCCGCCGATAGCCGCCTGAATAGGCACCTCAAACATCTGACGCGGAATATTCTCCTTTAATTTTTCAGCCATTTTTCTTGCACGCGGATATGCCTTGTCAGCGTGTACGATAAACGAGAGCGCATCGACAATATCTCCGTTTAAGAGAATGTCGAGCTTGACAAGCTTGGACGGACGGTAGCCTATGAGTTCATAGTCAAATGAAGCGTAACCCTTTGTGCGGGATTTTAAAGCGTCGAAGAAGTCATATACTATCTCGTTGAGCGGAAGCTCGTAGTGTATCTCAACTCTGTCCGCATCGAGATATTTTGTATCGACATAAACGCCGCGTCTGTCCTGACAGAGCTCCATAATATTTCCGATAAATGAGGCAGGAGTCATAATGCTCGCCTTTACAAAAGGCTCCTCTGCGGAATCTATCAAAGCAGGGTCAGGGTAGTTTGTCGGGTTATCTATCATTAGCTCCTCGCCGTTTGTAAGCGTTATCTTGTAGACAACGCTCGGCGCGGTGGTTATAAGGTCAAGGTTAAACTCACGCTCGAGTCGCTCCTGAATTATCTCCATGTGCAGAAGTCCCAAAAATCCGCATCTGAAGCCAAATCCCAATGCTATTGACGTTTCAGGCTCAAATGAGAGAGAGGCGTCGTTTAGCTGAAGCTTTTCGAGTGCATCACGCAAGTCTGGGTATTTTGCGCCGTCAACAGGGTAAACGCCTGAGAACACCATAGGCGTTGCCTTGCGGTAGCCTGCAAGCGGCTCTGCGGCAGGGTTGTCCACGTCTGTTATGGTATCTCCGACAGTAGTATCCCTTACAGTCTTAATGCTTGCGGTGATGTATCCAACCTGTCCTGCGGCCAATGAAGCGGCAGGAATAAGGTTTGTAGGTCCCATAAAGCCGACCTCAACAACTGTAAATTCAGCGCCTGTCGCCATCATGCGGATTTTGCTGCCCGCCTTTACAGTTCCGTCCATAACTCTTACATACGCCACAACACCCTTGTAGGAGTCATAGTAGGAGTCAAATATAAGCGCTTTGAGCGGCGCATTTTCATCGCCTTTAGGGGCAGGTATATCGCTTACAATGCGTTCGAGCACTTCCTCTATGTTAAGTCCGCTCTTTGCGGAGACACGCGGAGCGTCAAGCGCAGGTATACCGATAATGTCCTCTATCTCGTGGCATACGCGCTCAGGGTCAGCCGACGGTAAATCCACCTTATTTATTACAGGTACTATCTCCAAATCGTGCTCTACGGCAAGATATGTGTTTGCAAGCGTCTGAGCCTCTATACCCTGGGAAGCATCAACTACAAGTACTGCGCCCTCGCACGCTGCGAGCGAACGTGAAACCTCATAGTTAAAGTCAACGTGTCCTGGGGTATCTATTAAGTTAAAGTGATATATTTCGCCGTCCTTTGCCTTGTAGTCAAGGTTTACGGCGCGCGCCTTTATGGTTATTCCGCGCTCTCTTTCAATATCCATGTTGTCCAGAAGCTGGTCTTCCATATCGCGCTGGGCAACTGTGCTTGTAAGCTCAAGTATTCTGTCGGCAAGGGTAGACTTACCGTGGTCAATATGAGCTATAATGCAAAAATTACGTATATTTTTGCGGATATCTGACATATGGCTGTATTCCAATCCTTTCGTTTTAAATAATCAGTCAATAAAATAAATATACAGATTTAAAAATTACGTTTTAACCTTATAATTATACCATAAAAGAAGAAAAAACAATAGTTTTTTCGATTCATATAAATATAAGTTTTACGCTTTGTCGTCAGACAAATGACGCTCTTTTTTGAAGCAGCAAGTAAAACTTAGGAAATCAGCTTTGCTGATTGACATCATAAATAAAGAAAAAACGGTAGTTTTTTCGATTCATATAAATATAAGTTTTACGTTTTGTCGTCAGACAAATGACGCTCTTTTTTGGAGTGGCAAGTAAAACTTAGGAAATCAGCTTTGCTGATTGACAGCATAAACAAAGAAAAAACGATAGTTTTTTCGATTCTGCTTTTTTCAAGTTTTACACTTTGTCGTCAGACAAATGACGCTCTTTTTTGAAGCGGCAAGTAAAACTTTGGAAATCAGCTTTGCTGATTTACGGCTCCGTTAAAATCTCTATTGAGATTTTGTCCCCGTTTTGCTCGGTGAATACATCGCTTATGCCGTATACTGTCTCAAATGTGTCCTCTATTTCATCGGGATAAAAGTCCGATATGGCTTTTCCCTCAATGTGAATATCAAGTCCCGTTATAGTTATTGACTCAATCTCTATGCAGTCATACAGCTCGGCTATAACGGCAAACGGTATATCAGTTCGGTAGCTCGGCAGTTCCTCAAACTGTACGGTTGAGTCTGTCAGCGCTATTATATATTTCTGAGCTATACGATATGTATTTTTACTTGTCAGCATATCCAGATAATAGCTCAGCGTCTTTTTAGTCTGACTGGGGAGGGTAATGGCATCTTTCGGGACAGTCTGCGCCAAAGCCTGTCCGAAAAGATAAATTATAATCGCAAATACAGCCGCCGACGCGGTACTTAAAAGCCATCTGGGTATACTTTTTAAAGATATTTTAGAAATACCGCTCACCTCCTGTATTTTTTAACAATATATCTTAATATTTGAAAAGACAGACACGAAAACAAATTCCGCAGTCTGTCTTTTTCAGCTTATGAAATAAGGTCTATATATTCCTCAAGGCAAAGTCCTTTTGACATAATCTCTTTTGCGGCTTCAACGCCTACATAGCGGTAATGCCACGGCTCATATGTTATCTTTGTTATTTCCTGCTTATCCTTTGGATATCTCAGAATAAAGCCGTAATTTGCACAGTTTTCATACAGCCATTCAAAACCGGCATAATCCTCGAAATCCTCGACTAAATCCCAGTTGTCGGCATCGTATTCCGCAGAAACTATATCGGCGGCAAGTCCTGTATGGTGTTCGCTTGTTCCAGCAGGCGCTATCCATTTAGCCGCTTCATTTTCGGCGTCCTCCTGAGAATAGCCATTGTTTACAAACTCCTGCACTTTTGCGGTATAAAGTTCCTCGGAGCGCGCTTTTGTCCTATAAGTTGAGCGCAGCACCATAGGCTGACCGGCTGCCTCGGCGTCGGCGAGCATCTGCTTTAATGCGTCTGCTGCACGTGAGTCAAATTTATATTGTCCTGTAATATCAACTAAATCTACTGTAAAATCATCCGGAAGCGGATTTGCGCGATTTACCAAGATAAGATTCCATGAAGAAGCGGTGTTTGAAGTTGTAGTCTGCTGTGATGATGAGGATTCCTCAGATGAGCTCTCTTCAGATGATGAGCTTTCCTCCTCGGCTTCAGATGACTGTTCGGAAGAGTTCTCCTCTGATGATGTCTCCTCGCTCGATGAAGCCTCAGACGAAGAGGACTGCTGAGAAGATGAAACAGATGAGGACTGACTGGTTTCAGATGATGAGCCGGATGTAGAATTTTTACCTAAGAATTTTCCCATTAAAAAAAACACCCCGTAAATCAAAAATATGATTATTAAAAATCCTCCGAAAACAGCTATACGTCTTCTGCGGTACATAGCTTTTTTTCGTCTTTTTAACGCTTCCATTTCCCTTTTGGTCATTTTTTAAAATCTCCCTCTTAATATATTCTGCAAAATAAAATCTTATGTCAAAAAAACTATATTTCGTCATTAAATTTCTTTGATAAATATTTTAGCATAAAAGCACAAAACACACCAGTAAATTATTTTAAACATTAAAAAAGCCCGTGATTTTTTAATCACGGGCTATAATATCAGAATTTATCCTACAAAAATCTTACCTTCAGGAATAATTTGCTGTTTATTCTTACGTGTATTCATAGCAAGGGATACAATGAATGAAACAGGACCTACTCTTCCTAAGAACATTGTAGCGGTCAAAGCAAGCTTTGAGGCTTCACCGATTATATTTGATATACCAGACGAGAGTCCAACCGTAGCAAATGCAGATGTCGCCTCAAAAAGTACATCTAATCGGCTTCGAATAACTGTTGCCGGCGTAGACAGAATAATTATTCCGGTTGCTGCCAAAACAATTATACCTGCCAATATTGTGACGGCAAAAGCCTTGTAAACAGTGTGCATATCGACTTTTCTTCCGAGTATAATCGTATCAGATTTACCCCTTACAACGCTTATAACAGTCATGATTATAACGGAAACTGTGGTGAGCTTAATACCACCTCCGGTAGAGCCCGGAGCCGCACCGATAAACATTAAAACAATGCACAAAAGCATAGTCATGTCATTAAGGGAATTTACGTTCACTGAGTTAAAGCCGGCTGTTCTGGTCGTTACCGACTGGAAAAAGCTTGCGGTAAACTTTTCAAAAAGCGGAAGCTCTGCAAGTGTTTCAGGGTTATTCCATTCGAATATGGCAAAGAAAAGTGCACCCAAAACTATGAGCACAACTGTAAATATGAGCACCACCTTGGTGTGGAGCATCATTTTTTTGGTGCGTCGATAGTCAATTATGTCATGCCAAACTGCAAAACCCAAACCGCCTATAATTATAAGCAGGGATATAGTTAAAATAACAATAATATTGTCATTGTAGTTGCACAGCGAAATGTATGGGGTTTCACGTCCCAAAATGTCAAATCCAGCATTGCAGAAAGCAGAAACAGACAGGAAAATCGAAATAAATATACCGTCTGCGCCGTATTTAGGTATAAAGACCGTAGAAAGAATTAAAGCGCCGATAAATTCAATAGAAAACGAGATATATACAACCTGTTTTAAAAGAATCTGAATATCGAGAATACTTGCCGAGTTTATGGATTCCTGCGCCAGCTGCATACTGCGCATATCCATTCTCTTTCTTATCATAACAGAAAAAAAGCTTGTAAAAGTTACAAGTCCCAAACCGCCTATTTGAATAAGCGTCAAAATTATTGTCTGACCGAAAACTGTCCAGTGATTATAGGTATCATATACAATAAGTCCGGTAACACACGTTGCGCTGGTAGCGGTAAACAAAGCGTCTATAAAAGGTGTAGGTCTACCGTTTTTTGCACATATAGGCAACATAAGTATAAAAGTTCCGATAAGTATAACCGCCGCAAAGCTTGTGCAGATTATTCTTCCGGGGTATGCAAATATACTCTTTTTCTTTTTGAGAAACAAGCTAAATCCTTCTTTCCGGTAAAATAAATCGACTCCTAAAACGAGCCGGCTTAAAAATTTCTTCATATTTAATAGCTAACTGAAAATGAGTATATCAAAGACAGAGATATTTTGCAATATCTTATTTACAAGTATGTCAAAATTATTACACATTTAACTTACTACCGAACTCTTTTAGGATATTTTTGACGGAAAAGGGTTTGTTTTGCTCGTGAAATAAGCCACTTGTCATTTCTGAAAGTGACTATATGCTGCGCGTTATCTAATTTAACCCATTTTATCTCGCTTATTTCGTCCTCCTGACGGCATACATTTACGCTCTCGGGAACCGTACCTAAAAAATAAACCACCTGTTTGCGTATATTTGGTTTTGGGTAATAAACAACGCTCTCTCTAAATCCGTCTATAAGAGTAATATCAAGACCTGTCTCCTCTTTTACCTCACGCAGCGCTGTCTGTGTTTCGCTCTCTCCCTTTTCAACATGACCTTTTGGAAACGACCAGTTGCCGCTGTATTTATGCCTGAGCACCAAAAGATACGTTTTATTTTCAAAGGTTCTCACCACAAGCGCTCCGCAGGACTTCTCCTTTTTCTGCAATACGATTCCCCTCCTCTCGTAATTACAGCCTTATATATTTTTAATATACCACTTTTCCATAACATATAAAAGTGATTTTTAATAATTTTTTATAAATTTAATCATTTTTTTTATAACTCATCACTACATATATGGTTTTAAGCCTTTTACGTAAAACCTCGGACAGTTGACTTTTTTTATGCTATATTGTAAAATATTTCGGTAGTTCAGATATTATTATGCCCCCTTAGTTAAATGGATATAATAAACCCCTCCTAAGGGTTAGTTGTGAGTTCGATTCTCGCAGGGGGTGCCAAACAAGCTTATAGTCAAAATAAGTCCTCTGATTGCTAATTCAATCGGAGGACTTATTATTTTAGTAACAAAATTATATAAAATATTTAATTAACAGAAAGATGATAATTAATATATATCTGAATTTGTTCGCCTTTTTTATTTTGAAGATAAAGAATATCATCATCGTCTTTGGATAATATATTAAATCCACCATTATGCAAATGAACGTACTTATGATGATATGGACATAATACAATAGTGTTTTTGTAACTATCAATATATTGTATGTCCTCATTTGATTTTGCAACATGTAGCGATGTAATGTGATGTACCTCAGAATAAATTTCACCATTATCTAAACATATCGGTGGTAATGGGTTATCTGGATTGCATAATTGACATTTACATTGGTATAAATCCTTTAGTTTAGTTACTAATTTTTTGTTGCGTTCTAATTTCGTTATTTCTGTCTGATTTAAAGAAAATGACGATTCAAGTTCTTTTAATTCATTTAATAATTTATGTCTATAAACATCTTCATATCTATTAAGAATTTCATTATTTTCTTCTATAATGTCATCTTCTTGAAATATACGGTGAAAAACTCTTTTGTACCCATGATTTTCTACCAATTTGGTTATGCTTATATTTTCCAATTTTGCTCTAAGAAAAATAATATAGTATGTGTATGTTGTTACATCTAAAAATACTTCATTATCTTCGTTAGATAACAAAGAGAGAATGGTAGAAATATTATCATAATCTAAAGTAGAAAATTCTAATAGCTCTTTTGAATAATCAAATGGTACATATGAATCGGGTAAATCACGTTTATGTTTAATTCTTTTAAACCCCATAAATGATACTATTTCATCAAAAGTTTTATTTTTATTATTTGCTATGCCTGCAATAGTCCGATAATAAGGGTCATAGGATGAAATATATATTGTATTTCCTGTTACAACATAACGTTCTGATATAATTTTTTTGTGCTTTTCATATATATCACCAACATATCGTCCCCTTTGATAACGAAAACCATAGTGTTTAAAGAAGTCATAAATACTACTTTTATTATTTCTGTATGCACGCGTAGCAAAAAAATGATAATCATCATCTTCTACTTTTAGTGATATACAGTTGTTGCTATCAGAATATTTTTTAATTTTAGCAATTATATCACTCTCAGAATATAAAATTCGTTTATCTATGCATTGAAAACCTAAAAATTCAAAATATTCTTTTAATTTCTTATGTTTATATTCAGCCCAATGTTGAGCTTTATTTTTTTGTAATGTGGTTAGATAAATTTGTTTTTGATTATTTATAATATTTTTACCTTGTTCTTCACAAATAGCATTAAGTTCAGTAATAAAATTTTTTTCTTCTGATGAAAATATATCTAAATTATTATTTTTTAATGCATTTTGTATTTCGTCAGGAAGTTCGTATAAAAGTTTAATTGTATTATTATGTCTTAATAGTAAAGCCTTTTTATCAAATACATCTGTTTTATCAAATATCATGTAAGAAAATTCATTGCTAAAAAAACATATTTTATTTTCATAAAGATTATCTACGATTATTTTAATTTCATCTTGAGATAAAGGAATAATCCATAAATTATCTTGTGTATAATTTGTAATAGCTATCTTTGCAGAAATATTCTGTCTTGAACAATTAAATATTTCTGCTATATCCGACGCTTTAATATTATATTTATTCAATAAATTATGTAAGTTATAATAATCATATTTTGATTTTGATTTATTATTTTTACTAAAACCTAAAGTATCTAAATAATCTTTAGGTTTTAAATGGTGCTTTTTTGCCTGTTTTTCGATTAAATTATATAAATCTGCATTTTTTATTTTTATATTTTTTATTGTATCATATATTCCGTCAGGAAATAAATTTTTAAATTCTTCTACAACTAATTTATCTTCTTTAGTCACTATATTTACCCCCTATAATAATTTTAAATAACGACTTAAATTTCACATACAAATAAAATATCTAGTTGAAATATATGACTAACTGTAAAAGCTCTTTGTATGTGCGAGTTTTAAAAAAGCTCCTTTTTCATCTCATATTGCCGTGTTATTTCCTTAAATCCAAGCGAAAAAAGCAGTTTGACTACATTCTCATACGACGTATCTATATTTTTAAAAGTAAAACCGGCATAGCTTGACATCATATTTTCTATTACAGCCTTTAAATCGCTGATGTCGGAGTATCCCATACCGACAATACCTGCATTTTTCTCAGCAAATATACAAAAAGCGCTTACAAATCCGTTTTCCTCAATATACATTACTTTGTACAGATTAGGGCATATATTTAAAATTTCAAAGCTGTGTTCAAACGACGGCGCAATGTATTCGCACTTAGATGTATTAAGCTTGTCAAAATCGCAAAAATCTGACGTCTTAACAGTATCACAGCGGGATTGCAGTAATGTGTCCGGGGATTTTAAGACCAGAAATTCTCTTGTTACCTCAAAGCCCTTTTTCTTGTAAGCTGCTATTGCGGCTAAGTTTTCCTGCAACACCTCAAGATAACATGTTTTGACATTAAGCTTTTTTAAATTATCCTTAGCGTATTCAAACAGTGCGGAAAACACCCCGCTGCCTCTGTACTGGGGTATAACGCCCGTTCCGGAATCAAACACAGCCATTTCTCCGTTGTACATATTGCAGGAATTAAAGATAAATCCTACCATTTTATCGTTTTCAAATGCGCCGTAGCAGTATTTTCTGTCAACTCCGCTCTTTTTAAATAAAACCTCAAGCGCGCTGTCCGACAGCTTTACCGGTATAGCATAATCCGAAAAAGCCAAATTAAAACATTCGGCAATTTCTGTGTATGAAGTATCATCCAAAGCCTTATAGATAAACATCGGTTATACCTCCGTTAATTTTATTAGATTATTACAGATAATTACATTGTAGCATAAAAACAAAGCCGAAAACAGAATTTTAAGCTGTTTTCGGCTTTGTTTTTATGCTGTAAAGTATTCTATTTTCCGACTAATGTCTGCTTCTTTTTTCGCTTATTTCTTGTCTTCCAGACAAAGCCCAAAATATCCTTTAACACTAGCATGGCATCCAGATCATTGTAGCCGTAGTTTACTTTAAGCTCATTTAAAAGAACGCACAAACCGTCTGCATAGTGTTCTATATCAACTTCGCTCTGATACTGCGCGAGTATGGGGTACTGCTTGCTCCACACCTTTGTCCAGTTCACCTTGTCGGTGAGCTCACGGCTTGTCTTTTCTATCATATTCTGTATCTCGCTTATATCCACGTCAAACTCAATGAGCTCGTCCAGGGATAATCCATACATCACAGCCAGCTTTTTTGACTGGACTATATCGGGCAGAGTTTCTCCCGTTTCCCTTAGTTAAAGATATTGTTGGGTATCTCAAGATGTGTCATTCGATTTTGCCGATAAAGCGGTAGAAGATTTCCACTTCCTGTTCCCGGCTTCCGT
>CALXEM010000067.1 GCA_944387335.1 uncultured Clostridia bacterium
AATTATGACAGGCTCTAAAAGTTCTGTTTTTTCTTCACCTGTTATTGCAACTATAAAAGAAATAACGGCAGCTATGAGCAAAATAATTACCATAACATCTTTAAACTGCTCGAAAAATCGCTGTAAAAGGCTCTTTTGTTCCTTTGTTTTGAGCCTGTTCTCTCCGTTTTGCTCAAGTCGTTTTTGAGCCTCTTGTTCACTCAATCCACTTGACATATCTGTACCGAGTTCATCAATAACAGATTTCAGTTTTTCAGCATGCCATATCATCTATTCTCACACCCCTTGTATTTTTTGCCAGTATTTTTATACATAATAATATTAGCATTTAAAAGCTTATTTTTCAATTTAATTTACCATTTTTCATTTTAAAAAACGAATAAATGTTTGTTTTATATGGAAAACAGCAATTTTAGCATGATTTGTAGCAAATGCCACAGTATTTATTGCATTTTTTTGATATATAATCAAAGTCAAGATGAAATAAATTCTAAAGAAAGGCGTGGTGTTATTTCCATGAAAATGTCTTTTAGATGGTATGGCCCCGACGATCCGGTTAAGCTGGAATACATAAGACAGATACCGAATATGCACTCCGTTGTAACGGCTGTATATGATGTACCTGTTGGTGAGGTGTGGCCTTACGAGAGCATAGAAAAACTAAAAAAACAAACTGAGGAAAACGGTCTTCACTTTGAAGTAATCGAGAGCGTGCCTGTTCACGAGGATATAAAGCTAGGTCTGCCTACACGTGACAGATACATAGAAAACTACTGCGAAAATATTCGTAGACTTTCAAAAGCGGGCATAAAATGTATTTGCTATAACTTTATGCCTGTATTTGACTGGACACGCACACAGCTTGACAAAATGCTCGAGGACGGCTCCACTGCTCTTGTATATTATAAAGAACAGCTTGAAAAAATGGATCCGCTCTCCGGTGAATACTCCCTCCCGGGCTGGGACACAAGCTATGAAAAGGACGAGTTAAAGCATCTGTTTGAGCTCTATTCCAAAGTAGACGAGGAAAAGCTCTGGGATAACCTTAAATATTTCCTCGAAAGAGTAATTCCGGTTGCAGATGAGTGCGACGTCGACATGGCAATTCACCCGGATGACCCGCCGTGGAACATTTTCGGACTCCCGAGAATAATCACAAACGAGAAAAATATTGACCGTTTCTTAAAGCTTGTCGACAACAAGCGCAACGGACTTACATTCTGCACAGGTTCTCTCGGATGTGCTTCATTTAACAACATTGTTGAGATGGTGGACAAGTACTCCGCAATGGGAAGAATACACTTCATGCACGTGAGAAACGTAAAACTGCTCGGCGACAAAGGCTTTGAGGAATCAGCTCACTTCTCCGCATGTGGTTCTCTTGACGTTGTTGAAATAATGCGTGTACTCTATAAAAACAACTTTAACGGCTATTTAAGACCTGACCACGGCAGAATGATATGGGGCGAAACAGGCAGAGCAGGCTACGGACTGTATGACCGCGCTCTGGGAGCCGCTTATATCAACGGAATATGGGAAACACTTTCCAAAACAAAAGCATAAACAAAATAATTTACAGAAAGGATTGTAATTTATATGAAGCTTCCTTTAAATATAGATTTAAAAGATAAGGTAGTTGTAATTACAGGTGCAGGCGGCGTATTATGCAGTATGTTTGCAAAGGCTGTTGCACAGTGCGGTGCTAAGGTAGCTCTTTTGGACTTAAACCTTGACGCAGCAGAAAAATTTGCTGAAGAAATACGTTCCGAGGGCGGCGTTGCAAAGGCATTTAAGGCAAACGTACTTGACAAAGCTGTTATGCAGGAAGTTCACGAAGAGGTTGTAAAAGCTTTCGGGCCATGCGATATTCTCATAAACGGCGCAGGCGGCAACAACCCAAAAGCAACAACAACAAACGAATACTTCTATCCTGAGGACTTGGACAAGGATATTGCAACATTCTTCAGCCTTGACGAGGGCGGAGTTAATTTCGTGTTTAACTTAAACTTTATCGGAACACTTATCCCTACTCAGATTTTTGCTAAAGATATGATAGGCAAAAAAGGCTCAATACTCAACATATCCTCTATGAACGCCTTTACCCCACTTACAAAAATCCCTGCTTACAGCGCAGCCAAAGCAGCTATAAGCAACTTTACACAGTGGCTTGCAGTACATTTCTCAAAAGTCGGTATCCGTGTAAACGCCATTGCTCCGGGATTTTTTGTAACTGCTCAGAATAAAAACCTCCTCTTCAACGAGGACGGAACTCCAACTGCCCGTACAGGAAAAATCCTTGCGGCTACTCCTATGGAGAGATTTGGTGAAGCTGAGGAACTGCTCGGAACACTGCTCTATCTCTTGAGCGATGAAGCAGCAGGCTTTGTAACAGGCGTTGTAATCCCTGTTGACGGCGGCTTCAGTGCTTATTCAGGAGTATAAAGCTAAAATTCAAAAGACTATATGAAAATATCCCATACAGCTTAAAGCTGTATGGGATTATTTTTTTAGATATTGCTTTTTATGCCGTTTAAAGCTCCTCTGCGCCCTCTTCAGCCCAGAAGCTATAAAACATTGAGCCCATCGGAAGCCCGCGCAAGAGAGCCTTATGTGTGGTCTGCGGCGAGCACCACTCCTCCATTCTTGTAAATCCAAAGTTCTGCCAGTCAACAAAAAATTGATTGAGCTCCTCTTTCGGACACTGCTTTTCAATCAGGAATTTTCTGAACAGTCTGACATATCTTATCGACAAAAACGCCCTTTCAACTCGGTATAAATGAATTGGGCTGTCCTTTACTGCCTCTTTTGCCTTGTTAAATATCTCCTCATATTGCGACAGATATTTTTCCTGCAAAAAGGCATGTGTAGGATAGTCGTTAAAGCCTACATGTTCACCCTCTTTTTCCGCAACATCACAGAGAGTATTGATATATTCGCGTATATATTTTCCGACTTTTCCGTAATAGCAATCGCAAAACTCCCCTATATGCCTTTGAACATCGGTATTGCTGTCCCACAAAAGCTTTGATATTACATATGCCCTAAGCTCATTCAAATCACTTGAACCATGGCTTGCTCCGTTTGCCTGTTCAAAAACTCCGATTGCGCCGTTTTTCTTAAAGAGCTTCATATTTTTCTGAAGCGAACGCCAGTTCGGATGCGGTGTCGGATAAAAGTTAAAACAGGTCGTGTAATCCCATATATAAAGCTGTGCTTCTGTCTTGTGCCAGTCGTTTAAATCTTTTACAAACGATTTGCAGTCATCGCCGGCGCACTCCTCAAACGGGTGTAGAAAACAGCATTCTATCGAGCAAAGTCTGATACATACATTATGTCTCGGCTTAGTTATTTTAGGTGCGCTTCTTGTGTACTGATATGCCAGTGTGTCAAACATCACATTCGGGAATTCGTCTTCCAGCCTTTCCGCTATTGCATTGACAAAGCGTATAAGTGTTCCCGAAGCAGAGCCCTCTTCACTGTTTATTCTCTGACACTCAGGGCAGTGGCACTCCAAAATCCAGTCATTTTGCGAAATTGAGATTATCTGAGCATCAGGGTTTTGGCGCAAATTCTCCCTTATCTTCTCGCACGCTATCGGTATAAGCTCAGGATTACTCAGGCATAGCTGGTTTTTATGCGGCTGAGTCTGCCTTACTCCGTTTTCGTCCATTGCGAAGTATTCCGGGTGACTTTCTGCAAATTCCTGCGGCGATATAATGTTCTCAAACGAATGTACAAACCACGAATAATCAATGTGCCCGCCGTATTTTTTTGCTATCTGATGGCTTTTTCCGTTAAGCCTTGATTTTACGGCAAACTTTGTGTATCTTACAGGTTCATAGTAATTGTGTTCACGGTAGACAAAGTCAGGTGTATGCTTTTCGTCAAGCTCGTCAATTTCAATGCTCTCCACAAACGGAACACGCTCACAGGCAGCGGTAAAGAAACGGCAACCGAGCTTTTCCAAGAACTCATAAACTCCGTAAATAACTCCCCTCTTACCGCCTGCTATACAGATGTTCTCACCGACAGTTTTGATGATAAATTCAT
>CALXEM010000068.1 GCA_944387335.1 uncultured Clostridia bacterium
GAGCCGCAGAGATGAAATTTCTTTGGTACATATAAAGGACGGTACTAAGGAGACAAAGACTGCTGTCGGCGACGGCGACGTTGACATTCAGCCAATACTCGATAAAGCTGCCGAGATAGGCGCTCAGTGGCTTATCGTAGAGGATGAGTCCGATGTCGGTCTTGAAAGTGTTGCAAAGGGTATATACAACCTTAAAAACAAATACACAGTAAAATAGGAGGAATAAAACTATGCAGCTTGGTGTACTTACAGTACCTCTTTATGAGATGAGCCTTGACGAAGCGCTCGGTTATCTTGCTTCCAAAGGCGTTACAACAGTTGAGATAGGCGGCGGCGGTTATCCTGGAACAGGTCACTGCAAACCTGTTGAACTGCTCAATGACGAAGCTAAATTTGAAGAGTTTAAAAATATATTCAAAAAACACAATATGGACATCTGCGCGCTCAGCTGTCACGGCAACCCTATTCACCCAAATAAGGAAATTGCCAAAAAATTTGACGACGATATCACAAACACAATTCTGCTTGCTGAGAAGCTCGGTATCAAGACAATAGTAACATTCTCCGGCTGTCCGGGTGACCACGAGGGTGCAAAACTGCCTAACTGGGTAACATGTTCATGGCCTGAGGATTACCTCGAAGTGCTCGACTATCAGTGGAACGAAGTGCTCATCCCATACTGGAAGCAGAAAGCAGAGTTTGCAAAGAGCCACGGCGTTGAGAAGATAGCATTTGAACTTCACCCTGGCTTTTGCGTATACAATACAGCAAGCCTTCTTCGTCTGCGTGAGGCAGTAGGTCCAATCATCGGTGCAAACGTTGACCCGAGCCACCTGTTCTGGCAGGGAATGGACCCTGTTAAGGTTATCTATGAGCTCGGAGGCGAAGCTATCCACCATTTCCACGCAAAGGATACGGCAATTAACCCATATCAGACTCCTATCAATGGCGTTCTCGACACAGGTCACTACGGCGATTTGATGAAGCGTTCATGGGTATTTAGAACAGTAGGTTACGGCCACGACTACAAGGTTTGGAAAGACATCATCAGTGCTCTTAAAACTGTCGGATATGACGGCGCTATCAGCATTGAGCATGAGGATTCCCTCATGAGCCAGAAAGAAGGCCTTGAAAAAGCTATCGAGTTCCTTAAAGATGTCATCATCTTTGAAAAACCGGGCGCTATGTGGTGGGCATAATCCTTAAAAGTTAATACAGTAAACATAACGGCATATCTGTGCACAGAGCATGGATATGCCGCTTTTTTTAACCTAAATTTTCTTTTATGAATAATATAATACAGAGCAGATTATGTAAATTGAGAACTTAAAAAGGGGGAGAAGCAGATTGACTGACAACATAATATCCCTTGATAAATTGCCTCTTTTAAAGAGAGGGAGGATTGTAAAAATCGGCTCTGATGATATAAAAAACCGCCTTTTGGATTTAGGACTTGTTGAGGGCGCTACAATACAGGCGCTGTATGAAAACGCGTTCTCAAATCCAAGGGCTTATTATATAAGGGATACTCTTATAGCTATAAGAAAAAGAGAAGCGTCACTTATACTGGTAGAACCATATGATTAAAATTATTGAAACTGACTGATTACATGGGGCTCACAGGCTCATCTGTCGGAATATATGCCGTCGGGCAAAAAAAGCGGACGGCGTGCGAAAAATGTAAGCATAGCAATATAAATATAGCGTTGGCGGGAAATCCGAATGTGGGTAAAAGCACACTTTTTAATGTGTTGACAGGCTTAAATCAGCATACGGGAAACTGGCCGGGAAAGACAGTTTTAAGCGCATTTGGAAGCTATGAATATATGGACGGGAAATACACATTGGTGGATTTGCCCGGTACATATTCACTCAACGCAAATTCACCCGAGGAGGAGACGGCCGGCAATTATATCTGCATTGAAAATCCGGATATAACCGTTGTTGTTGCGGACGCCACATCTCTGGAGAGGAATTTTAATCTGCTGTTTCAGATATTGGAGATGACTGAGAATGTCATTTTATGTGTCAATTTAGTGGACGAAGCAAAGAAGAAAAAGATAACGGTAGATGTAAAAAAGCTGTCCGAGATACTTAAAATACCGGTCGTGGCACTAAGTGCAGGCAGAAAAAAGGGAATAGATGAGTTTAAAAAGACCGTTTATAATTATGATAAATTAAAGGGAGAAGCCAAAAACACGGACTATGGCGCGGTTATAGAAAGAGTGTTCGGCATTGTAGCAGAAGCTATTATAAAAGTATACGGCAGTATAGATAAAAGGTGCGCCAGATGGCTCGGTATGAGGATACTTGAAAAAAACGAAAAAGCTATTCTGGAATACTGCGAAAAAAACAATATAGATGTAAATTTACCTCAGATACAGCTGAAAGTAAAAGAGGCACAAAAGCTTTTGGAGTGTTCGGGAATAGATACTTCAAAACTGCATGAAAGGCTTATCAGCGATATATACAGGCAGTCTGAGGAGATATGCTCAAAATGCGTTGTAAAAAAGGATAAATCATATTACTCGCGCGACTATAAAATAGACAGAATACTCACATCTAAAAAGTACGGAATACCGTCCATGATACTGCTTTTAATGGGTATTCTGTGGCTGACTGTCACCGGAGCAAATTATCCGTCACAGATAATTTCAAATATCTTATTCGGCTTTGAGGACGATATTTTCGGAGCGCTGACTTGGCTTAATTTCCCCGAGTGGAGCGTAAGTCTGATAGTTTTAGGCGTATACAGAACCTTGGCGTGGATAGTTTCTGTAATGCTTCCGCCTATGGCAATATTTTTCCCACTGTTTACGTTTTTGGAGGATTTGGGTTATCTGCCGAGAGTGGCTTTTAATCTCGACGGATTTTTTCAAAAATCGCATACCTGCGGAAAGCAGGCACTCACCATGTGTATGGGGCTTGGCTGTAATGCCGCTGGTGTAGTCGGGTGCAGGATAATAGATTCGCCGAGAGAAAGGCTAATAGCCATAATAACCAATTCATTTGTACCCTGCAACGGAAGATTTCCGCTTTTGATTACAGTCGGAACAATGTTCTTTGCGGGAATGCTATGGGGAGAGAGCTCTTTATTTTCGGCAGTGCTTGTAGCCGCTTTAATTGTGTTCGGCGTAATGATAACGCTTTTTGTGTCAAAATTTTTATCAAAAACCTTTTTAAAGGGTATGAGCTCATCTTTTGTAATGGAAATGCCGCCTTACAGAAGACCTCAGGCTGGTAAAATTATTATCCGCTCTGTATTTGACAGAACATTGTTTGTGCTGTTCAGGGCAGTTTGCGTAGCCGCTCCGGCAGGCGCTGTAATTTGGCTTATGGCAAATATAAATATAGGGGATATAAGCATACTAGAGCGCTGTGCCGCTTTTCTTGACCCGATAGGCAGGCTTGCTGGTATGGACGGATATATTCTGCTTGCGTTTATACTCGGATTTCCTGCCAATGAAATAGTTATGCCTATAATAATTATGTCATATATGTCAGCGGGCTATATGACGGAGTACTCAAACATTGCACAGCTGCATGAACTGCTTGTACAAAACGGCTGGACATGGGTGACGGCGCTGTGTGTTATGATTTTCTCGCTTGTGCATTTTCCGTGCGCCACAACCGTATTGACAATAAAAAAGGAAACACAGAGCTTAAAGTGGACTGTGCTGTCGTTTTTGCTTCCTTTAATAATAGGATTTTCACTTTGCGTTATAGTTTCGTTTGTCTCAAATACTTTAATTTCAATTTTTGGTTAAACCGCTTTACTTTAGTTTGACAGAGTGATACAATGTCGTTAATTTAAAAATTCTGGAATGATAAAAGGAGTGATTAAACTTGCTTATCAAAGAAAATTCAACAGTTTTGCTTCAGGGCGACAGCATTACAGACGCGGGCAGAATGCTCGACCCAAACGGCATGGGCAGCGGCTATGCCAACATACTTTCAGCCATGATGACGGCGCTTTATCCTGAAAAAAACATAACGTTCATCAACAGAGGAATAAGCGGAAACCGTGTCAAAGACCTAAAGGAGAGATGGAAGCGCGACTGCATTGATTTAAAGCCTGACTGGCTGTCGATACTCATAGGCATAAATGACTGCTGGAGAAGATATGATTCAAACGACCCAACATCAGTCCAACAGTTTTATGACGGCTACAAAAGAATTCTTGATGAGACAAGGGCAAAATTGCCGGACACAAAAATAATTCTCATGGAGCCGTTTGTGCTTCATATAAATGAGGAGAGGGCGTCTTGGAGAGAGGATTTGGACCCGAAGATAAATGCGGTCAGAAAGCTTGCGGCTGAGTACAAAACCATATTTATACCGCTTGATTCCGCATTTGCTTCAGCTTCGATAAAATCACGCCCGGAAATATGGGCGGCTGACGGAGTTCATCCTACTCAGGCAGGCTCGGCATTGCTTGCAAACGAGTGGCTAAAAGCAGTAAAAGCTATTTAACATATATTAAAAAAGACAGTATTTGAGCGTGTAGATAAAGTCGACACGCTTTTGAGGGACAAACACAATCGCTGCGTGTACACTTGCTCTGCGATTTTCCCCCCAATACCCACTTTTCATCGAAAAACGGCTCCGCAAGCGGCAAAGCCGCCAAATTGGCGCCGTTTTTCTCTCGAAGAGTCACTGCGGCGGCACATGTCCGCCTTCGTGACAAAATTTAGAAAATGTGTTTTTTGACAGTCTAAAAAGACAGTCTGCTTTAATTTTAAAACAGACTGTCTTTTGCTATTTCTTTTTAAAATATTTGTTTGTGCTTCGTATTACAATAGGTGAAAGTATTATTACTCCGAAAATATTTGGGAGCGCCATAGCCATATTGAAAAAATCGGAAACTGCCCATACCTGTTTTAACTGCATTACAGAGCCTGCAAGCACGGACATTAAAAGCAAAATTCTGTATATGAGTATCGGGTAATACGGCTTTTCAAACAGGTACTTTAAGCACTGTTCTGAGTAAAAGCACCACCCTGTAATCGATGTTACCGCAAAGAAAACTATTGCAATGCTCACGAATTTTTCACCAAGTGAGCCGAATGTATCCGAAAAGCAGGCGGCGGTGAGTGCTGATGCGTCTAAATTGGGATAAGCTTGAGACGATGTGAGTATAACAAGCGCCGTCAGCGTGCACATTACAACAGTGTCGACAAACACCTCAAATATTCCCAAAAAGCCCTCGTCTGTCGGGGACGACTGAGAGGAACAGGCGTGTGCAATAGGTGATGAGCCGAGACCTGCCTCATTTGAAAAAACTCCGCGAGATATACCGTATCTCACGGCGGAGGAGGATAGAAAGCCGAACACGCCTCCAGCGGCGCTTTTGAAGTTAAATGCATCGAGTATTATCATTTTTACTGCTGGAAAAAGGCGCTCTATATTTAAAAATATTGAGCTGACTGCCAGTGCAAAGTAAAAAATACTCATAAACGGTACGATTTTTTCGGAAAATGAGGCTATTCTATGGACAGAGCCGATAATTACAAATCCGACTAAAACAGTTACACATATTCCCGAAACATATGTCGGAATATTAAAGGAAAACGACATTGAGTCGGCTATGGAATTTGACTGTACCATTGCGCCTATGCCGAACGACGCAACTACGCATGAAATGCAGAAAAATGCGGGCAAAATATTGCTTCTTAATCCCTTTTGAAGGTATCTCATAGGACCGCCGACGCCGTTTTTATATGTGCCGAAATGCACAGCGAGATATATCTCCGCATATTTTACCGACATTCCGAAAAATGCGCTTACAAGCATCCAGAATACACTGCCCGCGCCGCCTATTGTAATTGCCGCGGCTATACCTGAAATACTGCCGACACCGAGTGTTCCTGCCAAAGTTGTGCTGACTGCCTGAAACGGAGTGAGCTTCTTTTGATTTGATGAATTATCCTTTTTGCCGCTGAAAAGTGATTTGAAAATAAGCTTTGTTACAGTTTTAAACTTTAAAAACGGGAAAAAGCGCATTGCTGCGGTGAGATATATCCCGCTGGCTAAGAGCAAAATGGCAACCGTTGACTCAAAAGTTTCCTTGAAATACATACTTTAAAATCCTTTAAACACTGATTCAATTACCTTTTGAGATTCTTTCGGGGAATATCTGAATACATCGATTTTGCCGGATGTCTGTGTGTATTTAAGCGGTTTTGGCTCATATTCGGCGTCAAAGGCGTCAACAATTATAAGTTTTACTTTCATTTTTTCGGGAATAATATTTTTTATGTAAACGCTTGCGTGCTGACCCGCCTTTACATCGGGGTGTGGTTCCGCAAGTCCCGCTAAATTAGGGGCTAATTCTACAAATATGCCGTAATCCTCAACGGAGCGCACAATTCCCGCAACCGTCTGCCCAGGTGAAAAAAGAGACGCGTTTTGCGCCCATGTGCCCAAAAGCTCTTTATGCGAGAGCGTTATGCGTGAATTTTCGTCCTTTGAGCTGACAACTGCAAATATATCCTGACCGACATAGAATCTGTCACGCGGGTGAGATATACGTGATACCGATATTGCGTCTATCGGAATAAGCGAGCATATTCCGCAGCCTATATCCACAAAACAGCCGAACTGCTCGAGGTGCGTCACTTTTACAGGGATTATCTGTCCGCATTCAAGCTTGTCGACATATTCGCGCTGACACTCTTCCTGCACAATTCTGCGCGAGAGTATAGCTGTTACGGCTCCGTTTTCATCTTTTTCAAAAGAGGTTATTTTAAAGCATACAGGCTTATTTACTTTTGAAATTATGGCAATATCGCGTGTAGTGCCGTCCGATATGCCTATTGCACATTCGTTTCTTGGGATAATTCCTCTGATACAGCCTAAATCAACTATGAGGTTGTGCTGACTGTCACATACGACAGCGCGTGCTTCCAATAATTTTGACGATTCCTTTGCTTCTTTTAAAGCGAATATGGTTTTCATTGAATTTTTGTTATCCAATGTATCAATAAGCGTTCCTTCCGGACGGTAATTACTCATTTGAGCAACCTCCTCTTTTCTATCATTGTTCGGCAACTGCCTGTTTCTTGATAATAATATTCCGAAAGGAACGCTCTTATGACACTTGTGTTTAATATGTGTAACGTATATTGTGTGCGCCCATGCTTATCATTTTGTCGGATATTTTCTTTTTGACAGACATATCACAGGTTATTTTAAC
This sequence comes from uncultured Clostridia bacterium, assembly GCA_944387335.1. Taxonomy (GTDB): domain Bacteria; phylum Bacillota; class Clostridia; order Oscillospirales; family Ruminococcaceae; genus CALXEM01. The sequence continues at coordinate 7,196 of CALXEM010000068.1, forward strand.
TCTGCAGGTTCTGTCCTCCTGCGGTTCCGTGTGTTCAGTGTCGTTAAAAGCACCTATACTGAATGCCGGAAGCATTGATGTTGCTGTGAGCGAAAAATTTTTTGTGGTAGGTCCGCCAGGGCCGTTGTATACATCGGCTCCAGCAGCTGCAAGCGGGGTATAAAGATTAGTTTCTGTATTGTTTTTTCTCGCTGTCAAAGTTACACATGAAATATTGCTTTTATAATTTTTAAGTTCACCTATTGCAAGTTCTGCGAATTCTATGCTCTCAAACTCACAAACTATATTTATATTCAAAACAAATCCCTCCGTATTACAAACTTACAGATTGAAAAATCTGCACATTTATTTTTTGCAAAATCAGCTTGTTATAAAAGTAAAAAAATTTGCCAAGCTATACGCAAATCTGATATAATATCTGTTGAGCTATGTGATTTTAAGATGTAAAATATGGATGCTTAATAAGTTTTAAATGTTATCGGAGGGTATCGTTTTGAATGTAAATGTCGGAGATATTCTTGTAATGAAAAAAAATCATCCGTGCGGAGATAATCGCTTTTTAGTGCTCAGAGTAGGCATGGACTTTAAAGTAAGATGCCTTAAATGCTCAAGAGAGGTTATGGTCCCAAGAGCTAAAATTGAAAAAAACATTAAAAGTATAATCTCTCAAAGCGACGATACTCAGCACCTGTGACGATTTTGATTAAATGATGTTTTAAATATAATTTTTAAAAGTGTAAATACCTAATTGGAAAGGATATATAAGAATGTTTGAAAAATTAAAAGAAGTAGAAGAGCGTTATGAAGCTGTAAATCAGAAATTGATGGACCCTGATGTAATAAGCGATAACGAGCAGTATAAATCATTGATGAAGGAGTATAAAAACCTCACTCCGATAGTTGAGAAGTTCAGGGAGTACACACGCGCAAAGCAAAATGCCGAAGAGGCAAGAGAAATGCTTGATGCGGGCGGACTTGACCACGATTTTAAAGAGATGGTTGAGGAAGAGTATGAAACAGGAAAGCAGGATATGGAAAAATGTGCCGAAGAGCTTAAAATACTCCTCCTCCCAAGAGACCCTAACGACGACAAGAACGTAATTATCGAGATAAGAGGCGGCGCAGGCGGAGACGAGGCGGCACTGTTTGCAAATTCACTGTATAGAATGTACACAATGTACGCTGAGCGTCAGGGCTGGAAAACAGAGATGTTAAACTCCAATCAGACAGAGCTCGGCGGATTTAAAGAGGTAAGCTTTTCCGTTGAGGGTGACGGCGCTTATTCCAAGCTTAAATTTGAAAGCGGCGTTCACAGAGTTCAGCGTGTTCCTGAGACAGAGACAGCCGGTAGAATACACACATCTACTGTTACTGTTGCAGTTTTGCCGGAGGTTGAGGACGTTGACGTTCACATTGAACCGGGTGATCTCCAGATAGACACATACCGTGCGGGCGGAGCAGGCGGTCAGCACGTAAATAAGACGGAGTCCGCTATAAGAATTACACATATTCCGACAGGTACAGTTGTAGAATGCCAGGACGAGCGCAGCCAGTATAAAAATAAAGACAAGGCAATGAAAATTTTGCGTTCAAGAATTTACGAGGCAAAGCTTGCAGAGCAGAATGAAAAAATTGCAAGCGAGAGAAAGCTTCAGGTCGGAACAGGTAACCGTTCTGAGCGTATCAGAACATATAACTATCCTCAGGGAAGAGTTACCGATCACAGAATAGGACTGACACTCTATAAGCTTGAGTCGATAATGAACGGTGACATAGAGGAGCTTATCGAATCACTTATCACATTTGACCAGGCGGAGAAGTTAAAATCATCCGATGAAGAATAATAAATCGGCAAAAGGGGATGCGTTTAAAGATGATAAAAACAGTTATCCTGCCGATTGAAGCCGATAAAATATCGGAGGGCACGGAAGATAAAAATATAGAGCTTGCCGCTGATATTTTAAAAGAAGGCGGTATAGTTGCAATTCCTACGGAAACGGTGTACGGCCTTGCGGCAAACGCACTGAATCCCGATGCAGTAAAGAAAATATTTGAGGCTAAGGGCAGACCGCAGGACAACCCGCTCATAGTACACATAAGTTCGTTTGATATGGCGGACAAGCTTTTGGCTCAGACTATGCCGCAAAAGGCAAAAAAACTGGCTGAGAAATTTTGGCCCGGTCCGCTTACAATGATTTTTTCGAAAAGCGATGTTGTACCTTATGAAACATCAGGCGGACTTGATACAGTAGCTGTAAGATTTCCAAGCCACCCGATAGCACACGCCATAATAGAGAAATCAAATCTTCCCATTGCGGCGCCGTCGGCTAATTTGTCGGGAAAACCGAGCCCTACCACAGCTCAGCACTGCATAGACGATTTGACAGGAAAAGTTGACGCCATTGTGTGCGGAGGAAACTGCGGAGTTGGAATAGAATCGACTGTTATAAGCTTTGCACAGGAGCCGCCTGTATTGCTCAGACCCGGCGCTGTAACGGCAGAGATGATAACGGAAGTAATAGGAAAAATAAATATACACGAGGCAGTGTATTCACAGCTTACAAGTAACGAAAAGGCTACATCTCCGGGCATGAAGTATAAGCACTATGCGCCAGACGCCAATTTGATACTGATTGAATCTGACTGTGAAAAATTTGCCGTATATGTAAATGAACATGCAGCTGACGACACATATGCCATGTGTTTTGATGAGGATATACCTTTTTTAAAGACAAAATATATTTCCTACGGCTCAGCGAATGACGCCGACGAGCAGGGAGAGAGACTTTTTGAAGTTTTGCGCGAGTTCAACGACATAGGCGCAAAGACGATATATGCGCATTGCCCGAATAAAACAGGTGTTGATTTGGCGGTTTATAATAGAATTGTAAGAGCGACAGC
>CALXEM010000069.1 GCA_944387335.1 uncultured Clostridia bacterium
GTAATTATCAGTACGCTGTATTTAACTTTAAAAAGGTTGTATCAGCGCTTTTAAAGTTAAAGGCTTCATATACTTGTCTTTCAAACGGCAAAGCATCTTTTAGAATAGTAAATACTCTCGGACAGTACGGCACTGCTGAGGAATTTACGGTAACTGTAAATGACAATGAAGTAAAAATATCCGAGGGAGTTGACGGCGAATGTATCGAGCTTGACTACCTAGAGGCGATAAGGCTGTTATTCTCTCCGTCAGCTTATTTTGACATCAAGGCAAAGAGTTTCCCTGACTGCGTTAAAAACTGGATACCTTTGCCGATATATGTATTCAGACAGGACGGAATTTAATCAATCACACTTTTTTTATAGCTCCATATAATAGAGCATAGGGATATGAAAAGACTTTATGCTCTGTTTGATGGAGGTGTGCTAAGGTGAGAAAGTGTCCGAAGAACAATAATTATGTCTGTCTTGGGGCATTGGCTTTTGCGCTCGGACTGCTGTTTGCGCTGTGCGGCTCTATCAGGATAATTGTGTTTTTGTCAGCGGCGCTTATAATATGTATTGCACTCTCATGTAAATAATAGGGCAGAGAGCTGTCATTTTGGCTTCTTTTCATCTTTTCTGTTTAGCATTAAACACCTCGGAAAGGAATGGTTTTATTTATGAAAATCGTTGTGATTAAAAGTCCTAAGTTCTTTTCACCTATTTTAAGACTGCTGTTTAAAATCAAAAAGGAAGCCGAATAAAACTACATAACATAAGTTAAAATAAAAAAAGCTTCGCGGAGAATTTTCTCTACGAAGCTTTTTTAATGCTGTATTTATTCTGCCGCATTTATCTGAGATGATTTTCCGTAGTCGTAGAATTTACCTATCAAAAATGAGGAGAGAGTAACCGTTATAAGCGAGCAGATAATTTTAAACGGCGGGATATATGTCAGCGAGAGCATGAGTATAACAAAATCCGTAAAGAAGTACATCTGTGCAATGGGGCGTTTTGTAACCTTTGATAAAATCAGCGCCAGGGCGTCATCACCGCCGGAAGCACCGCCCGCTCTTACTATAATTCCAACGCCCACACCTACAAAAAGACCTCCCGCAACAGCGGCGATTAAAGGCTGATTTGACAAATCGGGCAGCATATATCCCAAATGCTCAAATATATTGTAAAAGAGCGAAAAGCCTGCGCTCGAGATTAAGGCATATTTTAAAAAGTTTTTTCCGAGTATGCGAAAGCCGAGTATATAACATACAGAATCTATTAAAATTCCCGTTATTCCGGGAGTTATATTAAACCAGTTCTGCAAAAGCAGTGTAGCACCCAAAACGCCGCCCTCGGTTATGTGAGTTCTGTTGTGTATGTTAAAAAGCCCGAAAGCCAAAATCGCTGTTCCCAGCATTAGTACCGGTATTCGTTTTAAATCATTTTTTGTCAGCAGCATTATAAATATCCTTTCATCCAACAGTTTACAAATTTGATTATAAAGTATATAGTAACTATAATGTCAATAGGGTGTTTATTATAAAGTAAAACTGTAATTTTAAAGGATAAAGTTAATATGAAAAAATATTTTACGTGTTCCGAGCTTGCAAAGCTATGCGGAATTTCAAAGCAGACGCTCATATTTTACGACAGAGAGGATATATTTAAACCCAAAAAAATAGGAGAAAATAACGGGTACAGATACTATTCAGCGGACCAGCTTGAAACGCTCGACAGCATTCTGATACTAAAGGAGATAGGACTTCCGCTATCTCAGATAAGGGAGATTATGAAAAAACGCAGTATATCCGACATAGTCAATATTCTCAATATCCAAAGGGAGAATATCGAAAAGAGGATACAGCGCGATATACTCACATCACAGCGAATTAAGAGAAAACTAAACGCTATCGGCAGGATAAGCGCTTCAGAGCACAACACAGAGCCGCATATCGTAACTCAGGAGAGTGACGAATATTTAGGAGTAGAGAACGTACAGCAGCCTGGCGACTTGTGGCAGGTGGATGTGGCGTTTAAAAAGCTGTTTAAAAACGCAAAGGAAAATGACTGGAGCCATTTTTATCAGCTTGGCGTAATGGTGAGCACTGATAAACTGAGAGGCGGAATATACACTCAGGCTCAATATGCCATAATGCCTGTTCAGAATAAATTTGACGGTGAAAAATGTATTGTAAAGCCAAAGGGAGAATATGTGCGCTGTCTGCATATAGGCGACTATGATTCGATAGGTGTAACTTATAAAAAGATGCTTTCGTTTATAGACGAAAACGCTTTAAAATGCTCGGATTACTCATATGAATACTGCGTTATGGATAATCTGACATCGCAGGACGACAGCGAGTACATGACGGAAATATATATTGGCGTTGAGCCAAAACAGTAAGTTTAGTATTCAAAAAAGTAAATAAACGGTGAACAAACAAAAGTTTTTAAATAATTCGCTTGCCAAAAGGTTTTATTTATAGTTTAATAGGATATAACAACTGTTACATTATTTTTGAAAATCGGAGGAGATGGCTTTTGCCTATTCTTAATATAGTTTTAGTAGAACCACAGATACCTCAGAACACGGGCAATATTGCAAGAACCTGCGCCGTAACAGGGGCAAAGCTGCATATAGTAAAGCCTATGGGATTTACTGTGGACGACAAAAAGCTCAAAAGAGCGGGACTCGATTACTGGCACTATCTTGACATAACCTATTATGACAATCTTGACGACTTTTTTAGCAAAAACGATGGGGATTTCTTTTACTTCACCACAAAGGGACAGCACAGATACAGCGATATTGAGTACAAGGACAACAGCTATCTGATATTCGGCAGAGAGGATGCAGGGCTGCCTGAGGAGCTGCTTGTGAAAAATCCTGATACCTGTGTCAGAATACCGATGCGTTCGGATATAAGAAGTCTCAACCTTTCAAACTCGGTTGCAATAGGTGTTTATGAAGTTTTAAGGCAGTGGGATTTTCCGGAGCTTCAAAACAGCGGCGAGCTTACAAAATTTCATTGGTAGGTCGAGTTTTAAAATAAAATTGTTTTTAAGAGGAGAATGAGTATACAATGGAAAAGATAAAATTTTTGACTGATTCCGCATGTGATATACCGAGCGAGCTTGAGGAAAGATATGAAATAGACATAATGCCTATTCCTATAACTATTGACGCTAAAAGCTATTATGAGAGAGTAGACTTCACAAACAAAGAGTTTTACGATGTGCTTTCAAAATCTCCTGAAATACCGGTTACATCTCATATTACAACGCCTACTTTTCTCGAGAAATACGAGAAGTATTACGGCGAGGGATATACAGACCTTGTGCATGTAACAATCTGCTCAAAAGGCTCTAATATGTACAGTGCGGCATGTCTTGCAAGGGATATGTTCTTTGAGGAGCACCCTGATGCTAAAGGACTTTACAACATACATATAATCGACTCAATGACATATACAATGGGATACGGTTATCCTATAATAGAGAGCGCAAAAATGGCTGAAAACGGCGTTGGAGTTAAAAAGATACTCGAGTATCTCGATGATTTCTTTAATTCCCTTGAGATTTACTTCTCGATGTACTCTCTCGACTTTGCAAAAAAATCAGGCAGAGTAAGCTGTACAGCTGCATTTGTAGGCGAGGTGCTCGGACTACGTCCGATAATCTCTATCATTGACGGTGAGATAAAGATAATAGGCAAGGTAAGGGGCGACAAAAATGTTGTGCCGAAGCTTGCAGAGATAGCAGCTCAAAGACGTGAAAAACCTAATACTCCTTTCATGGTTGCAAAGGCACTTGAGGAGGAGAGAGCAGAGGAGCTTATGAAGCTTGCTCAGAAAAACTTTAAAGAAGAGGGCACGGGCGTATTTGAGGCAGGCGCTTCTATTGCAATAAATGCAGGTCCTAAGCTTATCGGAATACTTGTTTTGGGTAAAAACAGAAAAAATAATAAGTAAAAAATATAAGCGGCGCATAAAAGTGGATGAATTGCCCACCGTTTGTTAGGCAGTATGATATACAACTAACAGATGAGGGGCAGTTCATTTTATATGCGCCGCTTTACTTTTTGCTTTTTCAGAAGGTCTAATACTCAGTGTTTAATGCTCTGTGCTTATTTCATCATCATGCCGGAAATATTCTGAATTGTGCTCTCAACAGCTTTCATTGCCTTGCCTGCTGATTTTTTGAGCTTTTTGGAGGAGAATTTATTTCTGTTTTCGGCTGCCATATATGCCGCAGCACCTGCTGCCATTGCTACTGCAACACCTGTTATTGCAGATGTCATGTTAGGTTTTTTCATATTGTAACGCCCCTTTCGTAAATTTTAATTATTTTCGGCGGCTTTAAAAAATTGCCGTGGTAATATTGTTAGCCGAAAAGCAGTTTATAATCATGGTGTATTTTTCCGAATTGATTTTTAAAATTTATTTATTTTTCTTGTTAGCGGGATATATATGTGATAGAATGAATTAAAAGCAACAAAAATAGTATAGTATTAAAAATCGGAGGAATTCTGATGCAGAATATAAATAACAGACCTATGCGTGTAGCGGCAATACACGACCTTTCCGGCTTCGGAAGATGCTCGCTTTCTGTGATTTTGCCTGTGTTGTCCGTTATGGGCGTTCAGGTTTGCCCTATACCGACAGCGGTGCTCTCCAGCCACACAGGCGGATTGGGCGAGGTTGAGTTTAGAGACCTGACTGATTTTATACAGCCTACACTCGAGCACTACAAAAGACTTAACATTGACTTTGAGTGCATATACAGCGGCTTTTTGGGTAGTGAAGCTCAGATAGACCACTGCCTTGAATTTTTTTCGACATATAAAAACGCTTTGGCTGTTGTTGACCCTGTTATGGGCGACCACGGAAAGGCTTACAGGACATATACAAAGCGCATGCGGGAGCGAATGAGCGAGCTTGTCGGCGTAGCTGACCTGATAACTCCGAATTTGACAGAGGCTTCAATGCTTCTAAACGACGAATATCCCACAGCGCCTATAACAAGAACTCAGGCAAAGAGCATGCTTGTGCGTCTGAGTGAGTTGGGACCTAAATATGTTGTTATAACAGGCGTTTCAATGGCTACAAACGAAATAGCAAACATAGGTTACGACAGGGAACACAACTCATTTTGGTATGTGCCGTGTGACTATGTGCCTGTATCTTATCCGGGTACGGGAGATATATACGCGAGCGTTCTGACAGGCTCGTTTTTAAACGGTGACAGTCTGCCAATGGCTATGGACAGGGCGACAAGATTTTTGGAGATTGCCATAAAGACAACGTTTACATATGCTCAGGATACGCGCTACGGCGTAATGCTCGAAAAATCGCTGCCGTATCTTACTCAGAGAGATGTTTTAAACAACTACAAGATACTCTAAAACAGTAAAGTATAGAGGAAGTGAATTTAAGTTGGCTGAAATACTCAATGTATATGACTCTGACATGAATAAGACAGGCTCTCTTGACAGGGAAAGTGTCCACAAACTCGGGCTTTGGCACGTTGTGGCGCACATATGGCTTATTGACATAAAAGAAGATAAAGTAATCGTATATTTTCAAAAGCGCTCTATGAACAAGGCACAGCAGCCGGGACTTTTTGACATTGCGGTGGGCGGGCATATATCCTCAGGCGAAAACGCGCAGGACGGTGCTGTCCGCGAGATGTACGAGGAGATGGGAATTTTAGCTGACAGGGATAAGCTTATATATCTCGGCAGGGTTAAAGAGGACGACTTTGAATGTGACAAGGAGTTCGGAGAGGTATTTTTGTACATACTCGACCGTGAGCCGAAAATCGGCGAGGAAGTTGAGATGTATGTCAAAATAGACGCTGAGGACTATTTTGAATTTTTAAATCAGAATAAGAACTGTGTAAAAGCAGTATGCGAAAACGGAGAAATTATAGATATACCGTCGGATAAGTGGTGTCTGCACCCGAATGAATTTGAAAACATAGTATATCCGTTTATAAAAAAACTAAAAATATAAAGGAGATGACATATGCACAACGCCTTGGATTTAGCTGGAAACGTAAATATGATAGTGGTATTCTTGGAGGGAATACTCTCGTTTTTCTCTCCTTGTGTACTGCCGCTTATTCCTATATATTTAAGCTACCTTGCAGGAAACGCCAAATACACGGACGAAGAGGGCAGAATTTTATATAAACGCACAACTGTAATGCTGCACACCGTATTTTTTGTTTTGGGCATATCGTTTGCGTTTTTCCTTTTGGGAATTTCCTTTTCCGCTGTGGGACATTTTTTCAGCGAATATAAAAATATTTTTACCGTTATAGGCGGAATTATAATTCTGTTTTTCGGACTTATGCAGCTCGGCGTTTTGAATTTGAAATTTTTGCAGAGCGAGCGCAGACTTAATATAAAGACAGACGTTAAAAAGATGAACCCTGTCACTGCGTTTGTAATGGGCTTTACATTTTCGTTTGCGTGGACGCCGTGCGTTGGACCTGCGCTGTCGTCGGTATTGCTCATGGCATCGTCTGCGGGAAGCGCTGCCGCAGGACTGCTGCTTGTACTGCTGTATGCTCTGGGCTTTGTAATTCCGTTTTTGGCGCTCGGACTTTTCACCGCTCAGGTTATGAACTTCTTGAAGCGCAGAAAAAAGGTGTTAATGTACGCCGTAAAGGCAGGCGGAGCAATGCTTGTAATTATAGGTATTCTTATGATGACAGGTTGGATAAACTCTTTAAACACACTGTTTTCCTCGACAGGTTCATCATCGGGCGATACATCTTCCTCGCAGAGCCAAAGTCAGACTTCGGACAGCAGTACAGCTGAGGACGAGTGGGACTACTCGCTTAAATTTACTCTGTATGACCAGTACGGAAACACTCACAGCCTTGAGGACTACAAGGGAAAAGTAGTGTTCTTAAACTTCTTTGCTACATGGTGCGGACCTTGTAACATGGAGATGCCGGACATACAAAAGCTCTATGAGGAATACGGTTACAATGAAAAGGACGTTGTATTTTTAGGTGTGGCTATGCCGAAAAGTGAGCAAAACCCGAACAACGCCGATGTAAGTCAGGACGAGATAAAGGCATTTTTGGAAGAGCGCGGATATACTTTCCCTGTTGTATTTGACACGACGGGAAAAGTATCGGAAAGCTATTGGGTGGACGCGTTCCCGACAACTTATCTGATAGACAAAGAGGGCGAGATATTCGGATATGTCAGCGGCATGCTCAGTGAAGAGAATATGCGCTCCGCAATAGAGCAGACACTGACTGGTGAGAGAAAGACAACAGAGGAGTAAGAGCTATGGCAATAGGCTTTGAAATAGAGAGAAAATTTTTAATAGACGCTTTTCCCGAACAGCTCGGAGAGCCTTTGGAGGTGTCCGAGATGAAGCAGGGATATATCTCAACGTCGCCGACAGTCAGAATACGCTCAAAAAAGGTCGGAGACAAAACAGGGTATAAGCTGTGCTTTAAAAGCTCAGGTACACTGGAGCGCCGTGAGGTTGAGATAGACATAACAGAGGAAAAGTTTAACGAGCTTATTCCACTTTTGAATACTCCGCTTGTATTTAAGCTTCAAAAGGTGTATTCACTTGAAAATTACGGGTATAATTTGAAGCTTGAGTGCAACTTTGTTTCAAGCGACGACAAAAATGAGTTTTACTATGCCGAGGTTGAGTTTGATTCCGTAAAAGAGGCGGAAAGCTTTACCGCTCCCGAATTTTTAAAGACAGAGCTCACTGATTACCCTAATCTTACAATGTCAAGCTACTGCAAAGACGCCGACGCGTTTATAAAGGCGCTTTCAAAAATAATATAGTTTGGGTGCTGCATATTGATATTTTAAAGTCAGGTTGGTATAATAAACTAAAGATAAAATTAAAACAATAATATTGAATGGAGGATGTTTAAAATGGCATTTGAAGTTACTAAAAATACACTTATCGGAGATATTCTTGACGAGGATAACACAACTGCTCCTTACTTTTTGGAGATGGGTATGCACTGTTTGGGATGCCCTGCATCAAGAGGAGAAACTCTCGAGCAGGCTTGCATGGTACACGGTGTAAGCTGTGACGAGCTTGTTGAAAAACTCAACGCTCACTTTGCAAAATAAGAATTGTAAAGACGAATAACTGTATTTAAAAGGGTGCCGCAAGTCAGACTGCGCGGCGCCCTTTTAAAAAGCTGTGCTGTAAATTTTTAAAGAAAGGCAGAGTTACTTTTAAAATGAGTGTAAAGCTTCCTGTACTTGATATGCGCCTCGAGAGAATAGGTCAAATGGTGCGCAAAGACAGCGTGTGCGCCGATATAGGCACAGACCACGGCTATCTTATAACGTATCTGGCTGTGTCGGGAAAAATAAAAAAGGGCTTTGCCTGCGATATAAACGAAAAACCGCTCGCAAAGGCTCAGAAAACAATAGCTGAATACGGTGTAGGCGATAAGGTAAAGACAATTTTGGCGGACGGACTTTGCGGTATAGAAAACGAGAGTGTTGACGATATAGTGATAGCCGGAATGGGCGGAGATTTGATAGCCAGAATACTTGATTCGGCACCGTGGACGAAAGATGAACGACTGCACTTTGTACTTCAGCCTATGACCAAAGCGGACGCGCTGAGAAAATACCTGTGCGAAAACGGATTTGAAATAGAATACGAGCGTGCGGCTGAGGCAAAACGCTTTATATATGCTATACTGTCTGTAAAATATACTGGTAAAAATACAAAATATGATGATTTTTTCCTAAATGTAGGCAAACTGCCTGAGTGCAAAGATGCTGAGGCTTCGGCGTATCTGTACAGAAAAGGCACAAAGCTTTTGGAAACTGCACAAAAGATAGAAAATGCGCTCGGCGAGAACGAAAAGTCAATCTCTGTTCGCAGTATGGCGCAGAGATTTATAAAGGCAAGCGGAAAGGCGGGAGAATAGTGGCAACACTTAGACAGATAACTGAATTTATAGACAGCATTGCTCCGTTTGACACGGCGATGAACTGGGATAACAGCGGACTTCTTGTAGAAAACGACTGCGATGACATAAAAAACATAACAGTATGTCTTGATATAACTCATAATATAGTCAAAAAGGCGGCTGAGGACGGCACACAGCTTATAATAAGCCATCACCCGGTTATATTTTCCCCGATTAAGAGGATAGGCGGTGACAGTGTTGTAAGATTGCTTGCCAGACACAATATAGCCGCATTGTGCGCTCATACAAATTTGGATATATCCTCAAAGGGAGTAAATACGGCGCTTGCAAATGCGCTTGAGCTTGAGAATATAACTGCATTTGACGGCGATGATGTTATAGGCGTTTGGGGCGATTTAAAAAAGCCGCTTTGTGTTGACGAAGCTTGCAGATACATAAAGGAAAAGCTGTCATCAGAGTATGTAATGCTGATAGAGGCTCAGAATAAAGATAAAACAGACACTAAGGTGTCCCGCATTGCGATGTGCTCGGGAGCGGGATTTGACTTCATCGGTCAGGCTAAAAAGTGCGGAGCTCAGCTTTACCTGACAGGAGAAGCCAAGCACAACGAGCTCTTGGAGGCAGCGGCAGGAGATACCGACCTTGTTCTTGCAGGACATTTTGCAACAGAAAGAGTAGTTGTAAAGCCGCTTGCTGACATGATAAAGGAAAAATTCCCGGACTGCAACGTAAAGTGCGCTGACGACACAGAGCCTGTAAAGATATTTTAAAGTTTTTTATGAAAGGGTGTTTTAATTGGCGTTCGACGGAGCGTTTTTAAGCCGAATTATACATGAAATTTCACAATGCGCCATAGGCGCCAGAGTAGATAAAATACACCAGCCTACCAGAGAGGAAATAGTAATATCCCTGCGCTGGAAGGGCGGCGCTGAGAAGCTCTTTTTGAGTGCGGCGGCAAATTCACCGAGAATACAGTTTACATCGGCAAAGTTTGAAAATCCGGCTTCGCCGCCGATGTTCTGCATGCTGCTCAGAAAGCACCTGTCATCTGCAAAGCTTATTGAGATAAAGCAGATAAATCTCGACAGAATGGTGCATTTTATTTTCGAGAGCATAAACGAGATGGGCGACCTTGTAAAAATTACACTCGCCGTCGAGATTATGGGTAGACATTCCAACATCATACTGATAGGCGAGGACAACAGAATAATAGACGCGGTAAAGCGTATTGACGAAAATATGTCGGGTGTGCGTCAGGTACTGCCGGGTATGCAGTTTACACTGCCGCCGTCGCAGGACAAGTTCAATATACTTGAATCAGAGCCGTCAGAGATAGTAGATAAAGTATTAAACGGACGCGATATACCGCTTTCAAAGGCGCTGACAGAACAGCTCATGGGAATAGCTCCGCTTGTCACAAGGGAGCTGTCGCACTATGTCACTCATTCAAACGACGAGGTGGTTTCCGAGCTGACTCCTGACAGGCGCGACAAGCTTTTATTTGCACTTACAAATTTAAAGGACCTATTGCTTGAGCACAGGGATACTCCCACAATGCTGTGCGACAAAAAGGGCACGCCAAAGGATTTTTCATTTATCGACATTCACCAGTACGGATACACATATATAACAAAGCAGTTTGAGAGCTATTCCGAGCTGCTTGACAGCTTTTACAGCGAGCGCGACGCTGCGGAGAGAATGAAACAGCGCTCACATGACCTGTTAAAGCTGCTTGTGAACACGTCCGACAGGATAATGAGAAAGCTTGCGGTGCAGAAAGAGGAGCTTGCGGCGAGCGAAAATCGTGAACAGCTGAAAATTTACGGTGACCTTTTGAGTGCAAATATGTATATGCTCGAAAAGGGAATGAACAGCGTAGAGGTAGTGGATTTTTACTCCGAGGACGCAAAAAACGTCAAAATTGAGCTTGACCCGACGCTCACGCCGTCGCAGAATATACAGAGATATTATCAGGAATACAGAAAAGCCGATACAGCCGAAAAAATGCTCATACAGTTAATAGAGCAGGGCGAGGCTGAGGCAGAGTATATAGACTCGGTGTTTGACCAGCTTACAAGAATACGCCGCGAGGACGAATTAAACGCCATACGCGAGGAGCTTGCAAGTCAGGGTTACATCAAAAACTATCACTACAAGAACAAAAAGCCTGTCAAGCTAAGTCCTATCAAATATATCTCTTCCGACGGCTTTACGATACTGGTTGGCAGAAACAACATACAAAACGACAGGCTCACCCTAAAGGACAGCCGAAATTACGATATATGGTTCCACACACAGAAAATCCCCGGCTCGCACACAGTAGTGGTGTCGGATTCCAAAGAGGTGCCGAACTCTACCTTGGAGGAGGCGGCGATTATTGCGGCATACAACAGCAAGGCGAGAAATTCCGCTCAGGTGCCTGTGGACTATACGCTTATTAAAAACATAAAGAAACCAGTCGGCGCAAAACCCGGCATGGTTATATACAACACGTATCAGACTGCTTATGTAACGCCTGACGAAGAGCTAGTAAACAGTCTGCTGGCAAAATAGGGAGTGAGTATTTTGGATAAAGTTTTATTTATAGGCTATGACGGCTGTTCCACCTGTAAAAAGGCTAAAAAGTGGCTGCGTGACAACTCAGTTGAGTTTGAGGACAGAGCTATAAAGGAAAATGCTCCGACAATTTCGGAGCTTAATGAATGGATACCGAAAAGTAAACTCGACATAAAAAAGTGGTTTAACACAAGCGGTCAGAAATACAGAGAGCTTGCATTAAAAGATAAATTGCCGTCCATGAGTGATGATGAGATGATAGAGGTTTTATCCTCCGACGGTATGCTTGTAAAAAGGCCTGTGCTGATATACGGTGAAAAAGTGCTTTTAGGCTTTAAACAGGCAGATTGGGAAGCACTTTTATAGAATTTTATATCATTAAAAGGAATACCGATAAAACGATTGAGCTTATAAGTCGTTTTATCGGTATTTTCTGTTTTTAAGACGTTTTTGTAAATAAAAAGCTATTTTCGACAAAATTCGACACAATAATTCTAAATACAGTCACATAATGAAATTTGTAAGAGGTGTGAATAATTCACACTTTTATTTATTCGGGAAGAAAAATACTGTGTTTAAAAGGGGATGATAAAAAATATGATTTTGAACGACGGCGACAGAGAAGTTTTAATATATATCGGTCAAAGTATAAGAAATTACAGAAAAACAAAAGAGATGAGTATTTCAAAATTAGCAGCAATTACGGATATTGACCCGACATACTTAATAAGAATAGAAAAGGGTGCCAATTTGAGCGTTGTAGTGTTGTGCAGAATATTAAACGGACTGCAAATCGGCATAGAGGACGTTATGCCTGTTGAGTATTTCAGTTTACATAAGAGTTCAACGGGAAGCGGCAGTAAAATAAATGACAAATAATACCCCTTTAGATTGATAAAATAAAATTATTATGGTACTATTTTCTTATCCATAAGGCATAAATTAGTTTGATTTTAATATTAAATCAAGCAAATTGAGCCGTAATTGTATATCTGATTATGAAAGGAATGATTGCTGCTATGGGTATAATTACCGTTGAAAGTGCAAATTCAAATGTTAAGCTTAAATTTGACGACTGCACTCTTGCGTTTACTGTTGTTGCCGATTCAAAGGAATGGAAATGGTCGGATAGCTATAAGGCAAAGATAGTCTGCAAAGATGACAAGGAGATTTATTTTTCCGAAGCTTCATCAATCCGCCACAGTGTATGGAAAACAGGTGTAGGAAGCGGAATACGCACAACTTATAAGGGTTTTGCTGTTGACGGCAAAGATGTAGACTTTTCCTTTGAGACAATAGCATGGATAGAGGACGTTACAGGTGATGTGTACTTCGAGCTTGTACCGCTCAACGACAACGGACTTGATGTTAAGGCTGTTTACTGGCCAGGATATATGGAGTTTGACGAGAACAGCGAAAAGTGGTACAGCGTTCTGAATATTCTTCAGGGTATCATACTGCCTAACAACTGGGAGAATGAGCTGACAAAGCTCGGCTTTGACGGACAGATGTGCAGCAATACAGCATATATGCCGTGGTTCGGTCAGGTAAGACCTGACGCAGGATATATTGCTATTTGTCAGCACCCGTGGGATGCGGCTTATCAGGTTGACCATCCTGCAAACGGCCCTTATTCCCATGTGTCGGTACGCTGGCTGCCAAGCCTTGGAAAGATGTCATACCGCCGTGTTATGAAATACTCTTTCTTAAATAAGTGCGACTATAACGACCTGTGTAAGGTTTACAGAAACTATGTAAAGGAGACAGGTCTCTTTACTTCACTTGCAGAAAAAGCGGCTAAAACTCCGCTTGTAGATAAGCTTATCGGTTCTGCTATCGTACATAAGGGTATAAAAACTCATGTTGCGCCCGGTTCATATTACTATGACAAGGAGCACCCAGAGAAAAACGACCATCTTGTACCTTTCTCCACACGTACAGCAGAGATTAAACACTATAAAGAAAAGGGCGTTGAAAAACTCTACCTCCACCTTGACGGTTGGGGAGACCCTGGTTATGACAACAAACACCCTGACTATCTGCCGGCTTGTAAAGAGGCAGGCGGCTGGGAGGGCTTAAAAGAGCTTTCCGATACAATAAAAGACTGCGGATATATGTTCGGACTTCACGACCAGTACCGTGACTATTACTTTGACGCTCCAACATTTGACCGTGATTTTGCTTGTCAGGCACCTGACGGCTCAATCTTTGAGATGGCTCGCTGGGCAGGCGGCAGACAGACATATCTGTGCGCTACACAGGCTCCGTACTATGTAAAGCGTAACTTTGAGGAAGTATTCAAGCACGGAATACACCTTGAGGCAACATATCTTGACGTTTTCACCTGTAATGAGGGCGATGAGTGTGATAACCCATGGCACAGAATGACAAGAAAAGAGTGCTTTGAGTACAGAAATGCCTGCTTTGAGTACCTCTTGTCAAGAAACATTCTCCCAAGCTCCGAGGAAGTAACAGACTGGGCAATGAAGAGCCTTGTATTTGCTCACTACGGACCGTATGACTTCATGCTCGAGGCTCCGGGAACACCTAGAAAGGGTATTCCGACACCTCTGTTTAACCTGGTATACCACGACTGCCTCATTCTGCCATGGCTTATGGATAAGATAGAGGGTCAGGAGGACTATATGCTGTATGCTCTTCTCAACGGAGGCGCAGCTTACATGGATAAGGACGGAGCATATCCGAATACAGATGGTGCGTTTGACGACGCAGCTGTTGAACAGCATCTCGATGAGGAGATTGCACGTTACAGAATAGTAGCCGAGCTTCAGGAGAAAATCGCTAAATGCGAGATGGTACGCCACGAATTCCTCAACAATGACTGGAAACAGCAGCGCACAACCTTCAGCGACGGCACACAGGTAACTGTAAACTTTAACGACAACACTTACGACATTAAACTCGGCAAGAATAAATAACTGAAATTAAAAGCGGACATCGGGATTTGAGCACTCGGTGTCCGCTTTTTGCATATACGAATATTTAATTTTCCGCATAAAAGGGATTCTGCCCCCAACCGTCGGGAACCGGCTGGAGGCAGAAATTCGGAGAGATTTTATGTCAAATAATTAGATAAAAGCAATAATACGTGTAGGTGTATATTGTGTGTATAACACGTGTACATCTCAACACATATTATAGCAAAAGAAATTCATAAAAGCAAATAAATTCTAGAGAAAAATATTAAAATATTATTACTTTTTTTGTAGTATTTACTTAAATTAACTCTATTTTAAAAGATGTGAATATTCCGAGTGTTTTTCAAACCATTTTGCTGCATACGAGCAGGTAGGAATTATTTTTTCGCCGTTTTCGCTTATCTTTTTAACACATGCGTCCATCAGCTTTCCTGCAACACCCTGTCCCCGCAGGCATTCGCCTACAAATGTGTGGTTTATATTGCGCACACCGTCCTCACAGAGAGGAAAGTCTATCTCGGCAATAACTTTACCGTTTTCGTCAGTCATAAAAATGCGGTCATTTTCATATTGAAAGTTTAAGTTATCCATTTAGGTTTATCAGTCCTTTTTAATTTGATTTATTCCGTTTTTTGATATATCGTCCTCAAGTCCGCTCTCATAGCTTTTACTGCCTATTATTTTGAGCAGCTTTTCGGCATCTATGCGTTTGTCCCAGTAATCGCAGGCAGCGTTTATAAATACAGCGCCTAAATTTTCCGCGTCGTTTAACAGCTCAAAGCAGTCTTTGTTTGACGATTGCAATGTATAAGGGTTTACCCACGCTGTGTCAGGCAGTTTTAAAGGCGCGGCAGGTGTTACATGGCTTAAAATAAGCCCTTTATCTTTCATTATTGCCTTTTCCACAAATGAAAATACAGCTTTTTTTATTCCTGTACGTGATTTTAAAAGACTTCTGACAGTGTACATGTTTTTAAACGCCTTTACAATATCGGCTTCCGCAATATCCATTGCATATACCTCTATGCACGCACGGCTGAAAAGCTCTGCTATTTCCTTTAATTCCTCTATCGACGGGGTAGGAGTGGAGTGGTCCTGCGGTATTAAGGCGTCGCCGAAGTCCTTTTTGTGCAGATGGCTGTCCAGTGCAATCTCAAAAAAGCCGTGTCCCTGTATTATAGCATACGGCGCACCGTTGGCAGTAGTTATATACTCCACATACGGGTGCATTGTGAGGTCGGTTGCATAATGCGTCAAGAAGCCGAGAGCATATGCCTTTTGTGACGGTTTAACGGCGTTTTTTATAAGTGAAAACAAAAATGCGCCTGTCTTTTCCTTGTGCATTCTTCCGCCGAAGAAAGGTAAATCGGGGTGGCGTTTCGCACTTTTTTTCCAAACCTCTCTAAAAAAAAGCGGGTCAGGACCGTTTGTACCTGCGCCGAAAGCGAGCAGATTGGCAGTTTTTTTAATATTGCTTTTATGAAGTGCATTTGTGCCTGTACGTACATGTGTATAGCCTTCGGGCATTTGTATTACCTCCGTCAATAAAATTACTGTTCAGTCTTTTTTGTGAATTTAGGCAGTACAAAGAAGAAAAGTCCTGCGCCGATAAAGAATATAATAAGAATACTCAAAACTCCCCACGGAGCTGCCTGTCTGCTTACTTCTTCAAGAATTTCTGCCGATGCGTTTTCGGGTATAGCGTTTTTAGAGCGTATAATCTGAGCGGCTACCGATGAAGTAAACGCAACGAGGCTAGGTCCCATTATTGCAGAGAATTTACCGAAAATATCATAAAATCCGAAAAATTCTCCTGAACGGGATTTGTCAGGTATCATTTTACCGAACATACTGCGGCTCAATGCCTGTATACCGCCCTGGCTTGTAGCTACAAGTACAGCCAAAACCCAGAACTGCCAAATATCCTTTATAAAAAACCCGAATACACAGATGAACATATAGATTATTATTCCTACGCCGACCATAAATTTTGCACCGAATTTTTCGGAAAGCTTTATGTAAATGAGGGCGAACGGAAGTCCTAAAATCTGCACGAGCAAAAGCGCTAAGAGCATTTCTGTTGAGCCAAGTCCGAGTGTGTCACCGTAAGAGGTGCTCATGTGGATTATTGTATTTACGCCGTCAATATAAAAGAAATAAGCCAAAAGGAAAATAAATATCTGCTTTAGCTTTACAATATCCTTTATTGTTTTAACAAGGCCTTTTAGAGAATCCATAACAGCGCCTTTTTTGTACTCAATACCGCTTTTTTGATTTACATTTTTGAGCATTGGTATGCTGAATACAAACCACCATACAGCAGTAAACGCAAATACGAAGCTTAAGCATATGAGTGTGTCGATACCGACAGCGTTCATAACAAGGAATATGAGCAGGGGAACGGTGCTTCCGCCTATGTATCCCATACCGTAACCCATTGTGGAAACCTTATCCATGCGCTCGTGGGTTGTTACATCAGTTAAAAAGCTGTCATAATATATATTTGCACCGGAAAATCCGATTTGGCTCACTACATACAGAATCAGTACAGCAATTCCGACCTTTTCTGCTGTTTGGCGCACTGTGAAGTCGATGAACGGAGTTATAGCCATAAAAGCACACGAAATTGAGCCGATTACCATAAATGCGGCAAAGAGTTTTTTTCTCATTCCCCAAAAGTCGCCGAACGCACCGAGTATAGGCGCTAAAAGAGCAACTACAAGCATGGCTATACTTGTAACATATCCCCATGTATTCATGCCTGAGGCTGAATCAGCTGTGAAAGATGCAATAGTGTTGTAGAATATAGGCAGAATGGTTACGATTATTACACTGTGCGCTGAGTTCGCCCAGTCGTACATCATCCAGCTTTTTTCCTCTTTGGTAAAGCTCTTTAAAATCCCCATAAAATCTTCCTTCCGTAAATGGTTTATTTCTTTTTTTATATAATTATATAGTAACAATTTTTTGTCAAAAGGGCAATAAAACATAATGTTAATTTTGTGGTCACTTTGACGATTATAAAGCTCAATATTACGACATATAATTGATTGACAGACATTTGTTTGTATGATATAATAATTTAGCATTTTGCGGATGTGGCGGAATTGGCAGACGCGCTAGATTTAGGCTCTAGTGGGTAACCCCGTGAGTGTTCAAGTCACTTCATCCGCACCAGTCGAGAGCCTCGACGCGCTTTTCGCGTTCGGGGCTTTTTCTTTTAAATAAATTGAGGTGCCCGCGATCATGGTATGCATCTTTTTAGTCCGTATTTACAATTTTACGCTGGACCCAATTTGTTTCGGGTTCAGCGTTATTTTTTGTTTTATTGCTCGACCCATTGGCATAGCATCTTTTCAGTCCCTCTTTACAGTCGAGAGCCTCGACTGTTTTTCGCGTCCGGGGATTTTTCTTTTAAATAAATTGAGGTGCCCGCGCTCAAAGCATAGTATTTTTCTAAATAGTTATAGCACGTCATTTAGTATTTGTTTTGGTGAAAAAGCCACGGCGGAATATTTTCCGCCGTGGCTTTTTGCTAAGTGCATGTTTTTAAGTTTAAGTCAACCGTTATGCCCAAATCAATGCTTTTACAATAGCTGTATTGCCTGATTTAGTCAGAGAAAGAGTAACCGTAAATTCGGATTTACCATCTGACTGCGCTATTTTATCCTTTGCGCCGTCTCTGCTGTCAGTAATCCAGTAATCATTTGACCATGAACTATCCTTTTCGATGTTGAGAAAGCTTTCTTCGGTCAAATCAGATAGTGAAGGACTTTTCTCATAATTGTCAGGCTTTTTATAAGCTTTTTCAAATGTCTGTTCGGCGTTTTTGATGTAGCTGTAAGCATCTTTTAAAGATTTTTCTGTGTTTTCAGTAAAGAGATATTCAACCGATACTAAAACGTCATAAGCAAAGACCATTCTGACAGTGGCGTTTGTGCCGTTGTAATTAAACTGATCTTTTATAGTGAGGTTTACCTGATTTCCACCGTCCGATTCTGTTCGCTCGGATATGTTCTCTTCTTTTATTCCTATATGCTTGAGAACTTTATTTTCGCTGTAACCGAGCTGATTGTGGAAATCGGCTAAGTCGGCTTTTTTCATATCAATCTGACCGCATGCCGCAAGCGACAGGCACATTAGAGCAGAAAGTGATGCCGCGATAATTTTTTTGATTGCTGCTTTCATAAAATCACCATCAATTCTGCGTATATAACGCTTTAAAGTGTATTGTATTTTTGCAGTTTAGTTTTACAAGTTAAAACCGACACAGCAACTATGCCCAGATATTTATTTTTACTCCACAGGTTTTGTCGTCGAATTTGAGAAGTTCAAGGGTTGCGGAAAACTCAGAGTCATCGTTCAATGCACCGAGTTTTTCTCTTGCGCCTTCGGGCTCGCCGATAAGCCAGTCGTTTCTCCACGTTGTAGTTTCTGTTGTGGAGATATACGTCTTTTCGTCAAGGTCTGATATACTTGGGTTCATCTTATAGTTATCGGGAGTTTTATATTTTTTGTCAAACTCTTTTTCGATATCCTTTGTGTATTTATACGCCGCTTTTGCTGAGGTGTCTGTTTCCTCATTAAAAATATACTGAACAGCGTACATGCAGTCGTTTGCGAACATAAGTATTACAGTTGCGTCAGTTTCGTTATATTTAAAAGGCTCGCTGAGTACTATGTCAACCTGATTTTCGCCCTCTCTGCGGTCGGAAATATCGCTTTCTTTTATCTCAAGATAGTTTAAAACTTCTTGTTCACTGTGTGCCAAGTATTTATGGAGATTGACCATATTTTTCTTGTCAGGACTTGCGCCGCAGGCTGTAAACGAAAGACATATCAGAGTAGATAAAACAATCGAAAGAGTTTTTTTAAAAGTTTTTTTCATAAAATTACCTGTTCCATTTATGCTCAGTTTTATTTATTTGAGCGTGTATGTTATTGTGTTCTTATTTGGAAATTACCTGCAAATAAAAAGCCCATTGCAATCACCCCGTTTTCTTTATCATACAATATTTTACTGATAATGTAAATATTTTTATGAAAATGTGATAATATTTTTATATCTTAATGACGTATTATGTTAAAAAATCGAACTTATTGTGTCAAAAGATGTTCATTTTTTTATATCAGAGCAATTAAAATAATTTACATAATAAAAAAGCACACAGCATTTTGCTGTGTGCCTTATGTAAAATTATAAGCTGTAAATTAGTCTTTGAGGGACTCGATAACATCGTTAGCCCATTTCTGAGCATCGAGAAGATCCTGCTCTGTGATAGAAGCCTTTCTGAAAAGACCACCCTTGAGCTGGCGCTCAAATACGTTCTCAACTGCGTTTACGCCTGTTGGAGCGAGAAGCTCTTTGAGATCAGCTATACCGCGGCTGCCTGTTTTTGTGAGAAGGCAGAAAGCAACGTTTTTGGATCTCTGTGGGTTGAGGTTTTTAAGAAAATCAACAACCTGTTTAGGAGCTGTGTTTCCGATTTCGAGACATACAAAAAGTACTTTTTCGTTCTCGCAAGGATATGCAGGCGGGATCTGGTCGCTTGTGCATTTGTTCTCACGTGCAATTTTCTCAGAGATTATCTGAGCGTTTCCTGTTTTAGAGAAAAACAGAGTTCTCATTTTCATAATCATGTTTAATTACTTCCTTCCTTAAAATTAAAATATCAGTATAACTACAATAAAAGACATCCAGAAACTTAGTCGGATGTCGTGCAAAATAGAGTGGTGCCGGTGGTGGGACTTGAACCCACACGGTATTGCTACCAACGGATTTTGAGTCCGTCACGTCTGCCATTCCATCACACCGGCAAGTATTGATTTACTTTCAGCAACGAATAATATTATATAATTTTTGCACATAAAAATCAATGGTTTTTTTGCGAAGACCAATTATTTTGTGATATTACACAATGCTTGATGCTTTATATAGTACAAAAAGCCGATTTAATAAATTAAGAGGCATATCCGAGTAAGGAATATACCTCTTAAACTAATCTACAACAGCGATACAATATACACAGCCGCCAAAAATTCCTGTGGCATTATTGCGGCGAGCAGTGTGAGCGTGTAGAGTTCTTCGCCGCAATCGAGATATTCAATTATCTTTTTGACGCAGAAAACACATCGTCCGGGTGAGGATAGCGTTTTTGAAATATTCTCAACTGCGTTTTTTATATTTTTTTCATCGAAAATGAGCTCTGGCTCGATCAATTCTTCATTATATCTTTCATATATTCGTAAAATTTCGCTGTTAAAGCTCTCGGCTGTATAAATTTTAAGCGGACTTACCGCAAAGATTTCTGCCGCAATCTCCGCCGCTGATACGAGGTTACTTATTTTCAGCACGCTTCGGCGTTTTTTTCTTGTGATTACTCTGAATACCGCATTTTTGGCGACATTTAAAAGCCCTCGATTTACATGCGATGTGTCAAATGTATTTTCTGTATTGCTTAAAAGCTCGGAAAAGGTCTGTGCCGCCGTTTCGTCGAGTTTTTGACATTCGCCCTCATAAAATGTATATGCCATACCCTCGTATGAGCCGAGATATTTTAAAGCGTCGAGGTATCCGAGCCGCATATTTTGTTTGGCTATCTGTCCCTCAAAAAGCAAAAATACGCCAAGATTCCAATAGCTTTTAATATGTGTAACTGTTTTGCCGTCAGAGTCAAACGGCTGATTTATTCCGAGTCCGTTTAGGTCGACGGCTATTATATCGTCAGCGCCCATTTCTATTGCGAGCTTTATCGGCATATTGTCATAATATCCGCCGTCTATATATTTCTTGCCGTCTATATCGCGCATTTTCATAGCGGGAAAACAGCTTGCCGAAGCCATGAGATAGTCTATCAGCTTATCTGTGCACAGCTCGTCCTTACCGACTATGCAGGGGGTAAATCCCGGGTATTCCACGGTAACTATTGCAAAATCCTTGTCCGAATTTTTTATTTTCTCAGCGTCTATATTTTCACGGAGCATTTTTTCCAGCGGTGCAGGGTCTACTCCTCCCGCTCTGAACATCTCCGAGGCAAAGGCGTTGAGCGTTTTTGCAACGTTTTTCTGATTTTCAAGCTTTTCCTCAATGTCCACATCGAGCACCTTGTCTGTGGATATGTTTTCCCAAAGGCTGCGTGCGAACTCAAAGTCACCCTGTACAATCATAGCGCCGTTAAGTGCTCCGACAGATGTTCCTGTCACTATATCAAAATCAATGCCGAGTTTTCTGAGCGCCTGCCACACGCCTATCTGATAGGCGCCTCTCGAGCCTCCGCCGGCGAGTACAACTGCTCTCTTTGCCATAAAATCACCTGCCTTTTTATATTATTATATTACCATATATATGTAGTTTTTTGAAGTAAAGAGTGTTTTTCTTGACAAACAAAAACACTCTGTTATACAATAAACTAAAAAGATGTGTGCACGTGCACGAAATGTATGGACGATACAAAAAGGAGAGGTTTTATGGCTGTTACTATAAAGGACATTGCCGCAATAGCAAATGTATCCAGAGGTACTGTTGACAGGGCGCTGAATAACCGCGCGGGGGTAAATCCCGATGTGGCGAAAAACATTCTGAAAATAGCCTCCGATTTGGGATATCGTCCTAATAAGGCTGGAAAGGCGCTTGCCGCAAGAAAGAAGTCGACGGTTATCGGAATGGCTCTGCCGAGCATTAACAATCCGTTTTTTACCGATGTTATTTCCGGTGCAATGCGTGCAGGACAGGAGTTTGCCGACTATGGCATAAAGGTAATTATCAAGGAGTATAAGGGCTTTTCTGTTCAGCGTCAGCTTGAGGCTATGGAGGCGCTTGAGCGCGAGGGTGTAAACGCAGTTTGCATAGTTCCGATAGACGACGATTTAATACGCGCAAAGATAGACGAGCTCTATGATAAAAACATACCTGTAATTGCGCTCAACTCAGATTTGCCCGATTCAAGGAGAGTTTGCTTTGTGGGAAATGACTATGAAAAGAGCGGACGCACCGCCGCTGGAATGTTTGGGCTTATTACAGGCGGTGTTGCCAATGTGCTCATAGTCACAGGTTCTATAAAAATGCTCGGACACAACCAGAGAATACACGGCTTCGGTCAGCTTATAAAGGAAAAATATCCGGGCATAACGATAGCTGACGTAATTGCGTGTGACGATGACGACGAAACAGCACATAAAAACGTATTTGAGGTGCTGACGAAAAATCCTACGATAGACAGCATGTATATAACGGCGGGAGCTCAGACGGGAGCTGTGCGCGCTGTGCGTGAGAGCGGTAGGGGCAAGAGTTTTCCTATAATATGCTTTGACGACACAAAGACAAACAAGGAGCTTTTAAAGAACGGCGAGGTACGTGCGATAATCTGTCAGGAGGCTTACCGTCAGGGCTATGAGCCGATAAAGATACTTTTTGAAATGCTTATAAACGCAAGAAAGCCTAAAAACGAGCACATATATACAGACATTGTAATTAAAATACCCGAAAATACAGACTAAATACAGAGAGGACGGCGTAAAAATGAGATATCTTATAGGAGTGGATATAGGAACGTCTGGCACAAAGACAGTGCTTTTTGACGAGCAGGGCAATACAGTGGCTTCTGCAACAGTGGAGTATCCTATGTATCAGCCGCAAAACGGCTGGGCAGAGCAGGACGCTGACGACTGGTGGAGAGCTTCTGTCAGCACATTAAAACAGGTTGTAGAGGAGAGCGGAGTTGCACCGAGCGACATAAAGGGTATAGGCTTGTCAGGACAGATGCACGGACTTGTAATGCTCGATGAAGAGAACAAAGTGCTCAGACGCTCGATAATCTGGTGCGATCAGCGTACAGCAAAGCAGTGTGAGGAGATTAACAGGATTGTCGGTGAAGATAAGGTAATCGAGATAACGGCAAACCCTGTGCTGACAGGCTTTACAGCGCCTAAAATACTCTGGGTGCGTGAAAACGAGCCTGAAATATATGAAAAATGCCGCCACATGCTTCTGCCAAAGGACTATGTGCGCTTTAAGATGACAGGAGAATTTGTGACAGACGTTTCGGATGCGTCAGGCATGAGCTTATTAAATGTTGCAAAAAGAGACTGGTCAGACGAGATGCTCGATGCTCTCGGCATAAAAAAAGAGATGATGGCGCGCGTTATGGAGTCATCGCATGTCAGCGGATACACTACAAAGGAACTTGAGGAGCTGACGGGAATACCGTGCGGCACACCTGTTGCGGCGGGCGCGGGAGACAACGCTGCGGCGGCTGTCGGAACAGGCGTTGTGGAGAACTCCAAGGCGTTTACAACGATTGGTACATCGGGAGTTGTATTTGCACACACTGACAAGCCTGTAATAGATAAAAAGGGACGCGTACACACATTCTGCTGTGCAGTTGACGGCTGCTGGCACGTCATGGGAGTTACTCAAGGAGCAGGACTTTCGTTAAAGTGGCTTCGCGATAACTTCTGCTATGAGGAAAAAGCTCAGGCTCAGGAGCTAGATATAGACGTTTATCAGCTCATGGACAGCAAGGCGGCTCAGATACCGATAGGCTCGCAGAAGCTTTTGTTCCTGCCGTACCTTATGGGAGAGAGAACACCTCACCTTGACCCTGACTGCCGCGGAGTATTTTTCGGAATATCCGCTGTGCACACAAAGGCAAACTTTATCCGCTCGGTTATGGAGGGCGTTTCCTATTCTCTGCGCGACTGTGTCGAAATAATAAGAGAGATGGGCATACAGACTGACAATATGTACGCCTGCGGAGGCGGAGCGGTGAGCCCGCTGTGGAGACAGATGCTCGCCGATTTGTTTGGCTGCAATGTCAAAACAGTTTCCTCAAAGGAGGGACCTGCTCTTGGTGCGGCTATTTTGGCAGGTGTTTGTTCGGGAGTTTATAAAAATGTAGTTGAGGGCTGCAAGATTGCAGTTAAGGACAATAAAACTCAAACTCCGATAGAGGAAAACAGCTGTCAGTATGAGCCTTACTACCAGCTTTACCGCAAACTTTATCCTGCTTTAAAGGATAATTTCAAAGCGTTGGCAGAGATGTAATTAAAAACAGAAAATATCCCCGAAAGCTTTTGTAATGATTAAATTAAAAAGCTTTCGGGGTTTTTAATTTATAAAATAATATATTTGTGGAAATTAAGATTATTGAGATTTACGGTAAAAAAGCATATTCGGTGAAGGACTTGTTTTATAAAGTTTTTCACCGCCTTTTTGATTTGTCACAAAATATTCAGATAATAATATAGCTGTCGGGAGATTTTTTTGCTATAATAAACTAAGTATTGCGAAAAAACCTTTCAGGCTTATTTTTTATAACGGGAGATGAAACGATGGGTCACACAGAGTGTAACTTTAAACGTGAAGAACTTATGCCGAATGTGCACTTTTCGGCTGTGACAGATAAAAAATTCAAATTTGACAGAATTACCGTATGCCTTATCATGCCTATGGACAGACAAAAGGTCACTGTCAATGCGCTTGTACCGTTTTTGCTCAGAAGAAGCTGTGAAAAATATCCTGACTTTACAGCGCTTAATAAAAAGCTCGGTGAACTCTACGGCGCAATTTTGGACGCTGATGTAGGCAAATTCGGAGCACATCAGGTGCTCAATGTACTCATACAGGGTATAGATGACAGATTTTCACTTGAGAACGAGAACCTTACGGAGGAATACGCAAAGCTTTTGAGCGACATGCTGTTTTATCCTGATTTTGAAAACGGCGTGTTTAAACAGGAAGCTGTAAACATAGAAAAGCAGTCCTTAAAGGACCTTATAGAATCTGAGATAAACGAAAAGAGAACATACGCCATATCCCAGTGTATGCAGTCCATGTTCGAGGGCAGCGAGTTTGCTGTAAAAAAATACGGATATGCTGACGAGGTGGAGAATATAACCGCTGAGTCTGCGGCAGATGCTTACAGAAATATAGTTGAGAATGCCGCAGTTGAAATAGTGTGCTCGGGAAGCTCCGACTTTAACGGTGTAAAAAAGATTTTTGCCGATATATTCTCTAATGCAAAAAAAGAGCGCGCCGTGTTTGAGAAAAAGGACGCACCTAATCAGAAAAATGACGCCCGCGAAGTAAGCGAGGAAATGGACGTAAATCAGGGCAAGCTTGTTCTGGGATTTAGAGTACCAAAACTTTCGACAAAGCGCGAAAAGGACGCTGTAAGAATAATGACTGCCATGCTCGGCGGAACAACATTTTCAAAGCTGTTTTTGAATGTCAGAGAAAAGCTGAGTCTTTGCTATTACTGCGCGGCAAGATATGATAAGCTTTCCTCAAGCGTAATTGTGGACAGCGGAATTGAATTTGAAAACAAGGAAAAAGCTCAGAAAGAGATAATAAATCAGATAAAGAGTATCGAAAACGGTGATTTTACAGACGAGGAGCTCTCGCAGACAATACTGTTTGTAAAGAACGCTATGAACTCTCTTACAGATTCTCCGTCATCTGTGTCAAACTGGTATTTAACTCAGATTTTAAACGATGCCGACAACATCAAATCACCTGAGCAGGATTCAGCGGATTTGGAGCTTATATCTGCCGACGAGGTTAAAAAAGCCGCTTCACTGCTGTCTCTCGACACTGTTTATTTTTTGAAGGGAAAGGAATGAGCTTAATTGAGACAAGAGGCGATATATTCAACAAGACTCAATGATGAGTATGTTAAAATAGAACATGACTCGGGACTTACAATGCTTTTGTGCCCGATGAAGGGTTTCAGCACATCATTTGCTCTGTTTTCCACAGAGTACGGCTCTATCGACGTGAGCTTTAAGACAGACAAAGAGGACGACTTTGTCACAGTTCCTGCGGGTATAGCGCACTACCTTGAGCACAAGCTCTTTGAGAGTGAGGACAAGGACGCATTTGAGCGCTATGCAAAGACGGGAGCGAGTGCGAACGCATACACCTCGTTTGACAAGACAGCGTACCTTTTCGGCTGTTCCGAAAACTTTAAAGAGTCGCTGGAGATACTGCTCGACTTTGTGACATCGCCGTATTTCACCGAGCAGACTGTTCAGAAAGAGCAGGGCATAATCGGTCAGGAGATACGCATGTACGACGACGACCCGCAGTGGCGCGTTATGGTAAATCTTCTTGAGGCTGTCTACAAAAACAACCCTGTAAAGACAGATATTGCGGGAACAGTTGAGTCAATAGCTCAGATAAACGCAGATCTCCTTTACCGCTGTTACAACACGTTTTACAATCTCAACAACATGGTGCTGACCATTGCGGGAAATTTTGAGGTTGCGGACGTACTTGAGGTTGCTGACAAAATCCTTAAAAAATCAGACGACGTAAAGGTAATAAGAATGCCGATTGACGAGCCTGAGGACGTGTGCAAAAAATACGTTGAGGCAAATCTGCCTGTTTCAATGCCGCTTTTCAATATCGGTATAAAGCATAAGCCATCGGACAAAACACAAAACGCAAAGGTTCAGCTCATAGACGAGATGATACTCGACGTCATTGCAGGCGAGGTTTCACCGCTGTACAGACGCCTTTACGATTCGGGACTTATAAATTCGTCGTTTGCGGCTGAGAGCTTTGTGGGACGCGATTATGTGATGAGCCTGTTTGCAGGTGAATCGAAAAATCCTGACGAGGTTTACAGACAGATAATGGCTGAGATTGAAAGGGCAAAATCCGAAGGCATAGACAAAGAGCGCTTTAACATAGCTAAAAAGAGCCTTTACGGAAAATATCTCAGCGCATTTTCCACTCCTGAGGGTGTTGCAAGCATGATGCAGGCGGCTCACATGTATAATTTTGAGATGTACTCAATGCTCGATGAAATTGCGTCTGTAAGCTTGGACGACGCTCAGAACAGACTGAACACCGCTTTTGATACTGAAAAAAGCGTATTGTCTGTTGTAAAAAGCAAATAAACCGAGCGTTTATAAAATGCGTTATATACGAACAACGTCGGACAGACGCTGTTCGATTACATATAAATATTTGAAAGGAATTGGTATTCAGTTATGACAGAGACACTTTCATTTCCGGGGTTAGGGTTTGATTTAGAGCTCAACAGAGTGGCGTTTTCAATAGGAGATGTGGCATTTTACTGGTACGGTATAATAATTGCCGCAGGCTTTGCTCTGGCGCTTTTCTATGCAATGAAGAAGGTTAAAGTTTTCGGACTTGACGCCGACAGAGTAGTAGACGTTGTTATTGTGGGAGCTATCGGTGCATTTATCTGTGCAAGACTTTACTACGTTATTTTTTCATGGTCTGACTACAAGAATGACCTTTTGTCGATATTCGATACAAGAAGCGGCGGTATGGCTATATACGGCGGTGTAATAGGCGCTTTCCTTTTCGGCGGAATAATGTGCAAGATTAGAAAAGTTAAAGTATTGCCTATGTTCGATTTAACTGTCGGCGGACTCTTTATCGGTCAGGCAATAGGCAGATGGGGTAACTTTGTAAATATTGAGGCATTCGGATCAAATACAAATATGCCTTGGGGTATGACAAGTGAGTCCATCACATCATATCTCAGAGCTCAGCAGGACAGCCTTGCTAAAATAGGCATGACAGTTGATCCGTCTTTACCTGTTCACCCCACATTTTTGTATGAGTCAATTTGGTGCGCAATAGGATTTTTTGTGCTTCAGGCAATTATAAAACGCCGCAGATTTGACGGAGAGTGTACTCTGTTCTACTGCGTATGGTACGGCGCAGGCAGATTTGTAATAGAGGGTATGAGAACAGACAGCCTTATGCTCGGTGCACTCAGAGTTTCTCAGCTTGTGGCTATTATCGGATGTATTGCCGCTTTGGCTACTTGGATTATTGTGCGCTCAAAGATAAGAAGAATGGGCGACCCTGAATATTTACAGCTCTATGTAAATACAGATGAAGGTAAAGCTGTTTTGGACGGTACATATTATAAAGAGCTCAAAGAGAAAAAGAAAAAGAGAAAGCTCAGAAAAAAACTCAGAAAAGATATGGCGCTTAAAAATGCAGTAGAGGGCAATGACGAAACCGAGGACGAGGAAAAATCAGATGAGGACGACGAGGCTGTTGAGCCATCTGAGTCCGAAGAAGAGACTAAATCCGAAACGGTTGAGGATTTGCTTGACAGCATGAGCATAGAGGATGACACAGATGTAAATGAGTCAGACGATGACGACTATGCCGAAAGCGACGAAGCTGACGACGCAAAAAAAGAAAAAGAAGAATAATCTTTAAGTATACAAAACAGCGTGCGGGAGAGTTTTTTCGCACGCTGTTTATTCAAAATTTTATTTTACAAATTAAGAAAGGCGGTTTTAAATATGAGTCAGATAATTGACGGAAAAGCGGTGTCCGCAAAGGTCAGAGAGGGACTGAAGGGCAAGGCGGCAGAGCTCACTGCTAAAGGTGTAAAGCCGGGACTTGCAGTTGTACTTGCAGGCGACGACCCTGCATCCGCGGTGTATGTGCGCAATAAGGAAAAAGCGGCAAATGAGCTTGGATTTTATTCTAAAATGATAAAACTGCCCTCAGATGTAAGTGAAGAGGAGCTTTTAAATATAGTAAGAGAATTAAATAATGACGATGCTATACACGGCATATTGGTACAGCTTCCTCTGCCAAAAGGACTCGACGAGAAAAAGGTCATTGCTGAAATTTCTCCGGAAAAGGATGTAGACGCATTTCATGTACAGAATGTCGGCAAGATTATGCTCGGTGAGTACGATTTTCTTCCGTGCACACCTGCCGGAGTTATGGAACTGTTAAAGGAATACGGTATTCAGACACGCGGCAAAAATGCGGTGGCTATCGGCAGAAGCAACATTGTGGGCAAGCCTATGGCAATGCTCTTAATGCACGCTGACGCAACAGTTACAATATGCCACTCGAAAACGGAAAATCTAGCCGATATAACAAGACGCGCTGATATACTCATAGCGGCGATAGGAAAGGCAAAGTTCATAACAGGCGATATGGTAAAGGAGGGCGCAGTTGTAATTGATGTCGGTATGAACAGAGATGAAAACAACAAGCTCTGCGGCGATGTTGACTTTGACTCTGTTTCAGAAAAAGCGTCGTTTATAACACCTGTTCCGGGCGGAGTAGGTCCGATGACTATTGCCATGCTTATGAAAAACACAGTAAAATCGGCTGAAAATAAGCTTTTAAAGCGCGGATAAGCACTGCTTTTTTAAAAAGCTTTAGCTGTTTTGCCGAAAAGTGTGCTTTTTTTAGCGCAACTCATCACAAAAGCTATAAAACGGCATTATAACGCAGTTTTTGCATTGACATCGAGCTTTTGTCATGGTAAAATAATTCTGCCGCTTATGTACGGCTTTTTAAGTGCGCTCTTTTTAAAGACGCCGCCGATATGTAGCGAGACTTAAAGAAAGAGGACTAAACAATGTACGCAATTATTGAGACAGGCGGTAAACAGTACCGTGTTCAAGAAGGCGATACTCTCTTCATCGAGAAACTGGATGTTGCAGAGAACGAGGAGATTACTTTTGATAAAGTAATTATGGTTGGTAAAGAAGACGGTGTTGTCTGCGGTGCTCCAACAGTTGAGGGAGCAACAGTTTCTGCTAATGTTGTTAAAAACGGCAAAGCAAAGAAAATCACTGTATTCACTTACAGACCAAAGAAAGACTCCAAACGCAAAATGGGTCACAGACAGCCATATACAAAAGTTCAGATCAAAGCTATCAACGCTTAATTTGAAATGATTTTGGCTCATTTTTATCAAAAAAAGGGCAGAACGTGCGGCTGCAGCATATCAGGTCATGCCGGATATGCAGATTTCGGAAAAGATATCGTGTGCGCCAGCGTTACGTCCGCTCTTCAGATGGCTGTAAACGGGATAACCGAGGTTTTAAAGGTTCCCGCAAAGGTAGAAGTCTTGGAAAACGAGATTTCAGTACAGCTGCCTGAGGATTCGCAGTGTGCCGCTTATTCTTTTTTGGAAGCACTCAAGATGCATCTTGAGATACTTTCAGACGACTATAAGGGTACGATTAAAGTAAAAGTTTCGGAGGTGTAATACAATGTTGAAGCTTAGCATGCAGTTTTTTGCTCACAAAAAAGGTGTTGGTTCCACAAAGAACGGCCGTGATTCCGAGTCCAAACGTCTCGGCGTTAAACGTGCAGACGGTCAGGCAGTTCTCGCAGGAAACATCCTTGTTCGTCAGCGCGGAACTCACATCCACCCAGGTGAGAACGTAGGCCGTGGTTCTGACGATACACTCTTCGCTCTCGTTAACGGTAAAGTTAAATTCGAGCGTATGGGTCGTGACCGCAAGAAGGTAAGCGTTTACCCAGTTCAGTAAAAACATTTAAAAGACTTATCCCGAGTGCTCTTTACTCGGGATTTTTCTTTGCTGAAAGATATTGTTTTTAAGCAATATCTCTTTTTGATTTTGTATATGTATTTATGTTAAAATATATTGGATAATAAAATTAAGTAAAAAAAGAAGGTGAGACATCATGTTTGTTGATATAGCTAAAATAAAGATAAAGGCAGGAGACGGCGGAGCGGGTGCTGTTTCATTTCACAGAGAAAAATATGTTGCTGCGGGAGGACCTGACGGCGGCGACGGAGGCCGAGGCGGAAACGTTGTGTTCAAAGCCGATACACACCTCTCAACACTTGTAGACTTTAAATACAGAAAGAGATATTTCGCGCAGAACGGCCAGCCTGGCTCAGCTAAAAAGTGCAGCGGAAAAATGGGTGAGGACTTAGTTATAAACGTGCCTAAGGGAACTCTTATAAAGGACGCAGAGAGCGGCAGAATTATAGCCGATATCTCCACTGACGAGCCTGTGATAGTCGCAAAAGGAGGCCGCGGCGGCTGGGGCAACAGCCACTTTGCCACACCTACAAGGCAGATACCGCGCTTTGCAAAGCCGGGACTTCCTGGAGAGGAATTTGAGGTTATACTCGAATTAAAGCTCTTGGCTGATGTTGGACTTGTCGGCTTCCCGAATGTCGGTAAGTCCACATTTATCTCAATGTGCTCTGCGGCAAAGCCTGTTATAGCAAACTATCACTTTACAACCCTTACACCTGTTCTGGGCGTTGTAAAGGTTGACGCAGGACAGTCATTCGTAATGGCTGACATTCCGGGACTTATCGAGGGCGCCAGCGAAGGTGTGGGACTCGGACATGAGTTTTTGCGCCATGTTGACCGTTGCAGACTTACTCTGCACGTTGTGGACGTTTCCGGTATAGAGGGACGAGACCCGAAAGAGGACTTCGAGATAATAAACCGCGAGCTCGAGCGCTTTAATCCTGAGATAGCGCACCGCCCACAGATAGTTATTGCAAATAAATGCGACCTTGCAACTGAGGAGCAGATAGCAGACTTCAAGGCGTTTATCGAGGAGAAGGGACAGCAGTTCTTTGCTGTAAGCGCCGCTACAAGACAGGGCGTTGACGAGGTAATCTACGCAGTATGGCAGGCACTCGAAAAACTGCCGCCTGTTAAAATTTACGAGGCGGAGCCTGCTCCTGTTATGGAGATTACGCCTGAAAATACAAGGAAATTTGACATTACGGTACAGGACGGAGTTTATATCGTTGACGCTCCGTGGCTTGCTCAGGTGCTCGGCTCTGTAAATATGGACGACTATGAGTCGCTTCAGTATTTCCAGAGAGTTCTGCGTTCAAGCGGAATTATAGACAAGCTGCTTGAAATGGGCATAAAAGAGGGAGATACCGTAAGTATACTTGACTTCGAGTTTGATTTTGTAAACTAAGGAGGTGCACGCCTACGCTTTACAATAATGAAAAACATGAGGACGCGGGACTTTTAAGTCCGCTGACACTTGCCTTTTTGGGTGACGGTGTATATGAGCTGTTTGTAAGGGAAATGCTTGTTAAAAACGGAAGCATGCCGTCTGCAAAGCTTCATACAAAAGCAGTTGAATTGGTGCGCGCCGCCGCTCAGGCTAAGGCATACGATGCGCTGTTTGACACTTTGAGTGAAAAGGAACAGGCAATTTTAAAGCGCGGCAGAAATTCCAATACTGCCAAATGTCCTAAAAACTCCAATCCCGCCGAGTACAGAAAGGCAACGGGAATAGAGGCGCTGTTCGGTTACCTGTATCTTATGGGTGAGAATGAGCGCATGAATGAGCTTTTTGAGAAAATATGTGAAGTTGTACTGTCAGACACCGACACCGAAAATAAAGACGAATAGAGATGTTTTAAGCTTTTAAAATGCTGAAAAAGAGGGTTTTTGATGGATACTCATATTAACGGGTTAAAGAAAAATAAAACTGCGGAATTCATAAAAGATATATTGTTTGATGTTTTGGCGGCTATACTTTATGCCATTTCAGTAAATATGTTCACAGCGCCAAATCAAATTGCTCCCGGAGGAGTTACAGGTCTTGCCACCATTTTAAACTATATGTTCAAATTCCCGATAGGTGTTACGACATTCTGCATAAATGTTCCGCTTGTGGTTTTGGGACTGATGTTTTTGGGTAAGGCATTTACCCTCAAGACATTAAAGACGGTTGTTATTTTCTCATTCTGTGTAGATGCAATAGCCCCGTTTATAACGCCGTACACAAAGGACCAGATATTGGCGGCGCTTTTCGGCGGACTTTTCATAGGTGCGGCTTTGGGCTTTGTGTTTATGAGAGGTTCTACAACCGGAGGAACAGATATTCTAGGACGTCTTTTGCAGATAAAACTGCCGAACGCTCCTATGGGCAAGCTTATAATGTGTACAGACGGTGCGATACTGCTGTTTTCAGCCTTTGTATATCAAAATATTGAAACGGCGCTTTACGGCGTTATAACAATATTTATTGAGATGAAGACGATAGACATGATACTGTACGGCTATGATACAGGAAAACAGGTCATGGTTGTATCGGATAAAAATGAGGAGATTGCCGAGAAGGTAATGGACGAGCTCGCAAGGGGAGCTACGTTTATAAAGGCATACGGCGCATACTCCAAAGAGGATAAAGATGTGCTTATGAGCGTTGTCAAGAGAAACCAGTTCGGTAAATTTAAAATGATAGTTAAGGAAGTTGACCCTAAGGCATTTATTATAGTGTCCGATGCCGGTGAGGTTATTGGAAGCGGCTTTAAAAGCATTGATAAAAAGTAAATACATAGTTTTGTGCAAAACAAAAACACCTTTCCGAATTTTCGGAAAGGTGTTTTTTAGCTTAAAGAAAAAGCTTATTTAACAGCGAGAACCTCAATCTCAACCTCAGCATCTTTAGGAAGAGCTGCAACCTGTACGCAAGAACGTGCAGGATAAGAACCTGTGAAGTAGCTGCCGTAAACTTCGTTGATTGCACCGAAGTTAGCAAGGTCCTTAACAAAGATTGTGGATTTAACGATATTGGAGTAGTCCATACCGTTCTCAGCGAGAACATAGCTAATGTTCTTCATAGCCTGATGTGCCTGAGCCTGTACACCCTCAGCGAGCTCACCTGTCTCAGGGATAAGTCCGAGCTGACCTGAGCAATAAAGTGTGTCGCCTACTGCAACTGCCTGTACGTATGGTCCGAGAGCACCAGGAGCTTTCTCAGTGTTTATGATTTTCTTTTCCATAATAAAAAACCTCCGTTATATTGTAGTGTAGTATTTTAAGCACCTATAACTATATTATCAAAAAATAAGAAAAATACAAGCTTTCTATAATAAAGCTGTGAAAAATATCATAAAGCTTAATTGACATAATAAATGAATGATGTATAATTAACGTAACAGAGTATGCGCTTTGTTTTATTTTTTGTATAAACAATACAATCGCATACGGATAATTTTATGTGAATCGGAGGACGTTTTAAATGGCTGATTACAAAAAGGACGACCAGCTCATTGCCACACATCTCGGTGATGAATATGAAAAATATCTGGGAAGCATTATTCCACCTATCTTTATGAACTCTCTGCATGTATTTGACAATATAGAGCAGTATAACGACAAATCTTTAAGACCTAAGGACGGATTTTTCTACGGACGTGTTTCCAACCCAACAGCTCACATTGTTGAGCGCAAGGTTGCAGCTATGGAGCACGCTGAGCATGGCCTTACATTTGCTTCCGGTATGGCTGCTGCTACAACAGCTTTGATGGCTGTATGTAAAGCAGGAAGCCACATCATCTGCGTTAAAAATGCTTACGGCGTTTTGACAGGTTACATTGAGAACTACTGTGTTCCTGAGCTCAACATGAGCGTTACATACGTTACAGGCGATAAAGTAGAGGACTTTGAAAAAGCTATCCAGCCAAATACTGACTACATCATTCTTGAAAGCCCTGTATCACTTGTATTTACATTGCAGGACATTCGTGCAATCGCAGCTCTTGCTAAAAAGCACAACATCAAAACATACATCGACAACTCCTACTGCACACCAATTTTCCAGAAACCACTTGATATGGGTATCGATATCGTTATGCACACAGCTTCCAAATATCTCGGCGGACACAGCGACATCATCGGTGGTGTTCTCACAATGAATGACGAGGAGCTCTTCAAGAAGTGCTCAATGCTCAGAGAGCAGCTCGGCGGCATTATCGGACCTATGGAGGCTTGGCTCATGATGAGAGGTATTCGTACTCTTGATGTACGTATACGCGAGCATGAGAAAACAGCTATGAAAGTAGCTACATGGCTTGAGAACAACGATAAGATTGCAAAGGTTTACTATCCTGGACTTAAGAGCCACCCACAGTATGAGCTTATGAAATCTCAGCAGGGCGGAAACACAGGTCTTATGAGCTTTGAGTTTAAGACTGAGGACAGAGATAAGATTTGTAAGTTTGTAAATGCGCTTAAGATATTCAAAATCGGTGTATCTTGGGGCGGATTTGAAAGCCTTGTCTGCACACCTATGTATCCGGGTTCACCTGAGCATGCAAAAGAGGCAGGCTGCGGCTGGGGCATTGTACGTATCCACTGCGGTCTTGAGGGTGCTGACAATCTCATAGCTGATATTCAGCAGGCTATGGACGTTGCAGGTATCTAACTTTTAAGAATAATGAAAGATTTATCGGCAATGCACATATGTGCATTGCCGATTTTTTGTAAAAAGGGTACATTGTAAGAGAGTATGTGATTTGCTATACTGAAAATGTAAATATTTTGTTTAAAAGAGGTGCTTTTGGTATAAGGAGGCGGTTAGTATGGCAGAAATCAGAACATATTGCATGAAAAGATGTGAAAACTGTAATTACAGAGAACGTCTGCAATGTCCCGGTTGTCACGAAGGACCGGGAAAACCGCTTTCAGGAGATTGCAAACTTGCCAAATGCTGCCGAGAAAAAGGACATGAAACCTGTAACACGTGTGTTTCAAAATTCTCATGCGCTATTTTTAAGGGACGTTCAAATATTCCCGGTGACAGACTTAAAATGCAGGCTGATAAAGAGGAAGAAAGACAGCTGTTGGCTCAAAAGTCAGAGTTTATCGGCAGATTGATGCAAATACTGTTTTGGCTTTGTATTCCTTTGGCGGTTGCAGGAATTCTGACAAATGAGAGTGTGACGAGTAAATTCGGCTTTTTGTATTTATCAGGACAAATTATAAACATTCTGTGCCTTTTGGCGTATGGAATTGTTCTTATAAAATTATCGGCTGAATACATAAAATATAAAACTGCCGCTGTCTGTGAGTTCACAACCTGTGTTGTAAGCGTTATACTTCTGTTTAAAGGAACAGAATCGTCAACAGCACTTGTGCTGGGCGGAATTTCTGCGATTGTCTCCTTGATAGGAGAATACCATGAGTATATGTCGCACGCTTATATACTCAAAGATGTTGACTTAGTTATGTCTGATAACTGGGAAAAGCTTTGGAAATGGTTTATTGGTATGTTTTTTGCTCTAATTGCAGGTTTTATCGTTATGGCAGTCATTCCGTTTATAGGAATTATAATACTTATTATTGCCGCTGTCGGAACATTGATAGTGAGTATTTTAAAGCTTGTTTACCTTTACAGAACGGCAAAGATATTCCGAGAATATTCCGCAAATCCTATATAAGTGATTGTGTAAGTTTTGAAATCTTTGATAAAATTAAATGGGTTAATTCGGTTTGATTTTGAGGGTGATGTTATTGTGGCGAATATATATATTTCCAGATTAAACAAAGAGTTGAAAAGAAATATTTTAAACCGGAGGTATACTGTTTTTGAGTTGGAAAAGATAAAAGAAAAGGTAAATGACGAGCTGGATTTAAAGAAAAAGGGCTTTATGAAAGCTTTTTTGTTTTTAATGGTCATTTACATAGGCATGATGCTCTTTACAGGTATTTCACTGCATTTTAAAGAGGTTTTCTGGTTTACAATGGCTGTTACCACGGCAATGATTTTCTTAATTTTAGTAATTTGCTGGTTTATAGGAGTAGAGTTTTTAAAATTGGAATATAACCTTGCTATAAAAAAGGCATATCCGGAACACGCTGATTTTGCGTCTCTTTAAAATAGATAAAGAATGCTTTAAAAAAGGATTAGAAATAATATTACAATATAAAGAGGAAATTAAACCATGAACACTTATACTAAAAATTATAAAAAGACAATGATAGGCATTGCATGTGCGGTTTTGGTGCTTATTTTGACATCTATGTATATTTATTTTCTTTTTTTACCGGGTGTTTGGCACAATGACACATTTCTATACCGCCAGAGCGACGGAAGATTTATCGGTAAGGACGCATATGCAACCTATAAAATGAGAATTACCAGAACTGACGACGGCGCTGATATTTTGTTCTCTGTTAATGATAATAAAAGGCAGTACGAAATTAACTCCGAGAATACATCTTCGGTAAAAATTTATCAGGACGGCGAGATGTTGTTTGAAGGAAGTGCTGTTCGTGCTGGCAGCAGCTATATGCTTGTGGATAAAGACGGTGAACCTGTCGATATAGTAGATGTAACCGTTGACGGGACTGTGCCGACTGACGATGAATTATTTCCGTCAATCAACCGCCTTTATAATCTTGCGCTGGCGTATAAATATGATATAAGGGGAAACGCTGCAATGGCAGTATCGGTGATTATAATTTTTGCAGTGCTTGCAATAGATATTCTCTTTCCTAATCTGTTTTTTATACTCGGACACTCGCTCGCTGTGGAAAATGCAAAGCCAAGCAGTTTTTACCGCTTTATGCAGAAAATCGCACGCGTAGTGCTCGCAATAGCCTTAGTTGTCTGTGTGATACTCACATTTACAACGCGGTGAGCAATAAAGGCATAATATTATTTATAACTGAATAGAATTAAATTTAATAAGGCAGGGAAAGGACATTTAGTCAGATAGCCCTGCCTTTATTTTAATTTAAGCTGAATAGTTCGTTGAGCGTATCGATTTTGTCGAAACACTCCTGAGGGGTAGATACAATCGCTGTGTGTACACTTGCTCTGTGATACCCCCTTTTCATAGAAAAGTCACTGCGGCGGCATATGTCCGCATTCGTGACAAAATTTTAAAAATTATGTTTTTCGACAGTCTGCACTTTTTGTTTAGAAAAAACTTTTAGTTTTTTTTCCTATGTGTTATACTAACATTAAGTATGTACTGTTTTGAAAAAAGCAGAGCCGGTGGGCGAAAACGGCTTTGCGGTAAATTTTTAGTAACGGAGGTAAAAGAGATGAAAACAGATATCGAAATAGCTCAGGAGGCTAAAATGCTTCCTATAAACCAGATTGCGCAAAAGCTCGGTATAACCGAAGAGGAGCTTGAGCCATACGGCAGATTTAAAGCTAAAATTTCCGATGAGGTATATAAACGCCTTGAGAATAAGCCAAACGGCAAGCTTGTGCTTGTAACAGCTATAAACCCGACACCTGCGGGCGAAGGTAAAACAACTACTTCTGTGGGACTCGGCGAAGGAATGGCTAAAATCGGCAAAAACGCAATAATTGCTCTGCGTGAGCCTTCTTTGGGACCTGTATTCGGTATAAAGGGCGGAGCCGCAGGCGGCGGATACGCTCAGGTTGTTCCTATGGAGGACATAAACCTGCACTTTACAGGTGATATGCACGCTATTACAGCGGCAAACAACCTTTTGTGCGCAGTTATCGACAATCATCTTCAGCAGGGAAATGAGCTCGGCATAGACCAGAGAAGAATTCTTTTCCGCCGCTGTATGGATATGAACGACCGTGCGCTGAGAAATGTTGTAGTGGGTCTCGGCGGTAAAATAAACGGTGTTCCGAGAGAGGACTCGTTTATGATAACGGTTGCAAGCGAGATTATGGCAATACTCTGCCTTGCAGACGATTTAAAGGACCTCAAAGAGCGCCTTTCAAATATACTTGTAGCTTATAATTACAACAATGAGCCTGTATATGTAAGAGATCTCGGCGTTCAGGGCGCTATGACAGCGCTTTTAAAGGATGCTATAAAGCCTAACCTTGTACAGACACTCGAAAATACACCGGCACTCATGCATGGCGGTCCTTTTGCGAATATCGCACACGGCTGTAACTCTGTAAGAGCTACAAAGCTTGCACTTAAGCTCGGTGACTACTGCATTACAGAGGCAGGCTTCGGCTCCGACCTCGGCGCTGAGAAATTTATGGACATAAAGTGCCGCTATGCGGGTCTTACACCTTCCGTTGTAGTAATTGTAGCTACTCTGAGAGCTCTCAAATACAACGGCGGAGTAGATAAGAAAGAGACATCCAACGAAAACGTTGAGGCGCTCAAAAAAGGTCTTGTAAACCTCGGCGCACACGTTGAGAATATGCGTAAATTCGGTGTACCTGTACTCGTTGCAATCAACAAATTCCCAACAGATACACAAAACGAGATAGATGCTTTGGCTGAGTACTGCAAAGAGTTAAACGTTGAGTACTCTCTCTCTGACGTATACGCAAAGGGCGGCGAGGGCGCTATTGACCTTGCAAACAAG
The DNA here is from genome assembly GCA_944387335.1 of uncultured Clostridia bacterium. Classification (GTDB taxonomy): domain Bacteria; phylum Bacillota; class Clostridia; order Oscillospirales; family Ruminococcaceae; genus CALXEM01. Next base: position 39,290 of record CALXEM010000069.1, read on the forward strand.
GTTGTAAAGGCATGCGAAGAGGAAAACAACTTCACATTTATGTATGATACCGACGATACAATTAAGAATAAGGTATCTGCAATAGCTACAAAGATTTACGGCGCAAAGGATGTTGTGTACACTCCTGCCGCAAGCAAGAGAATAAAGGAAATTGAGGCTTTGGGACAGGATAAACTGCCTATATGCGTTGCAAAGACTCAGTATTCGCTCTCCGATAACCCTGCACTTTTGGGCAGACCAGAGAACTTTACAATAACAGTAAAGGACGTCAAGCTCTCAGCAGGAGCGGGCTTTATAGTAGTTTACACAGGCGATATCATGGTAATGCCGGGACTTCCTAAAAAACCTGCCGCAAACATGATAGACGTTGACGAAAACGGAAATATTTCAGGATTATTTTAATAGTTTGGATTGTTTTAGCAGTTTAAGGAGGCTTTGATTTGAAGTTTCACACGGCTTCACCGCTTGAAACACAGGCTCTTGGAGAAAAACTTGCCCATAAACTTAAAGCGGGCGATATAATAGCGTATGAGGGCGGACTCGGCATGGGCAAAACCGCCTTTACAAGAGGTCTTGCAAAAGGGCTGGGGGACGACTCTGAGGTATCGAGCCCGACATTTGCGCTTGTACATGAGTATCTCGGCTGTACGCCCACGCTCTATCACTTTGATATGTACAGGGTGCACACGATGGACGACTTGTACTCAACCGGATTTTTCGACTACCTTGAGGGCGAGAGCATACTCGCCGTCGAATGGAGCGAAAATATAACGGATGCGCTCCCCGAGAACACTATATTTGTACGCTTTAAGAGAATTTCGGAAAACGAGCGTGAGATTACGATAGACGGGCTTGCAGGGGAGCTTTGATTTAAGGCGAAAGGATTTGTTTAAAAGTGAAGATATTAGCAGTTGAAACCTCGGCGTCAGCGGCTTCATGTGCTGTATATGATGACGGCAAGCTTTTGGCAGAGTTTTTTACCGATGTAAAGCTCACTCATAGCCAGACTGTAATGCCGATGACAGAGGCATTGCTCAAATGTGCAAAGATAGAGCTTTCGGATATAGATTTATTTGCAGTGGCTTACGGTCCGGGTTCATTTACAGGACTGAGAATAGGAATTGCCGCTGTAAAAGGCTTGGCCTATGCGCAGAATAAGCCGTGCATAGGCATTTCCACCTTGGAGGCAATGGCTTATACGATGCAGTCATGTCAGGGATATATATGCTGTGTTATGGACGCGAGATGCTCGCAGGTATATACAGCTACGTTTAAATGTACCGACGGCAAAATAGAGCGCATATATGACGACGAGGCAATCAAGATAGATGAGCTCAAAGAAAAGCTTATAGCTTTAAATTCAACGATATTCCTTATTGGAGACGGCGCACAATTATGTTATAATAAATTTGTCAATAAAATACCGTCTGTAAGACTGGCTCCGTTTAATGTAAGAAGTCAGCATGCATCGGGTATTTGTGCGGCGGCGGCTTTAAAGCCACAGGATGAGTGGCTTACAGCGGATAAGCTTATACCAAGCTATTTAAGGCTTCCTCAGGCTCAGCGCGAGCTTATGGCTAAAAAAGCCTTGGAGAAAAAAGCCTGATTTTAATAAAGCCGTCATTTTAAAACATATGTAAAAGACAGTAAAGGAGATAAAAACATGATAGCAATTGGGTGCGATCACGGAGGATACGAGCTTAAAGAGGAAGTACTCCGTCACCTTGAGGAAAAGGGGATAGAGTACAAGGACTTCGGCTCATACAGCGGAGAAGCCTGCGATTATCCGATAGTTGCAAAAAAAGTATGCGACTGCGTTGTCTCAAAGGAAGCTGAGCTTGCACTGCTGTTCTGTGGAACAGGTGTGGGAATTTCCATGGCGGCAAATAAGGTAAAGGGTATACGCGCCGCTTGCTGTGAGAACTCTTACAGCGCAAAATATACACGTCTGCACAACAATGCAAATGTACTGTGCATGGGCGGACGCGTTGTCGGAGCAGGTGTTGCCTGCGAGATGGTAGACGCTTTCCTCTCAGCTGAGTTTGAGGGAGGACGCCACGAAAGACGAGTAAACGAGATTATGGATATTGAGGCAGGAAGAAATCCTGAGGACAGACTGTAATATAAAAATAATATAAAAAACGATATAACGGAGGTGCTCGCAATGAGTCATACACCATTTATTATGGATCACCCGCTGATTCAGCACAAAATAAGCCTTTTAAGAGATAAAAACACAGGTTCAAAAGAGTTCAGAGAGCTCATTTCCGAGGTTGCAATGCTCATGTGCTATGAGGCGACAAGAGATCTGCCTTTAAAGGACGTTGAGATAGAGACACCTATCGGCATGGCTAAAACTAAGGTTATTTCAGGCAGAAAGCTCGCATTCGTTCCTATCCTGCGTGCAGGTATCGGAATGGTTGACGGCGTTTTAAAGCTTGTTCCTGCTGCTAAGGTTGGTCATATCGGTATGTACCGTGACCCAGAGACATTAAAGCCTGTTGACTATTACTGCAAGCTGCCTGTCGATGTAAGCGAGAGAGAAGTAATCGTTATCGATCCAATGCTCGCAACAGGCGGTTCTGCTGTTGACGCTATCGGAGCTATCAAGGATAAAGGTGTTAAGAATATTAAATTTATGTGCGTTATAGCTGCTCCTGAGGGACTTAAAGCTCTCTCTGAGGCTCATCCTGACGTTCAGATTTACTGTGCGGCTCTCGACGAGAAGCTCAACGAGCACGGCTACATCGTTCCGGGTCTTGGAGATGCCGGCGACCGTATTTTCGGCACAAAATAACTTTTATAGTCTTTATGTTATTAAGGCGGGTTTAAGTTTATAAAAATAAACCGAAAAACCACAAGCCCGTTTTACTGGGCTTGTGGTTTTTTTAAAACGGAGGTTGCGTTTATGGCGTGTTATAATGACAGCAGAAAAGTGCAGGGGCTTTTTCCTGTTGTGAAAAAACAGACTTTGGCAAAGGAAATATATGACTTCACCATTCTCTGCCCTGAAATTGCTCAAAGAGCATACGCAGGACAGTTTGTTCATATCAGATGCGACGGCTTTACTTTAAGACGTCCTATCTCTATCTGCGGTATAGATAAAGAAAAGGGCACTATCAGAATAGTATTCGAGATAAGGGGCGCAGGCACACGGGAGATAGCCAAAATAAACGAGGGTGAGCTAATCGACGTGCTCGGACCTCTCGGACACGGCTTTGAGGTGCTCGAAAGCGATAAGAAAGCGATAGTTGTAGGAGGAGGAATAGGCGTGCCTCCTATGCTCGAGACAGCTAAAGCATACGGTGAGAACGCCACAGCCATAATCGGCTTCAGAAGTGCTAATGCAGTTATACTTGAGGACGATTTTAAAGCCAATAAAAACGATGTTCGCCTTGCCACAGACGACGGCACAAAGGGCACAAAGGGTTTTGTCACACAGCTTTTGAAAGAACGCCTTGAAGAAGGCAAAGCCGACATAATCTATGCCTGCGGACCTATGCCGATGCTAAAGGGCGTTGTAGCGCTTGCAAATGAGTACGGTGTGCGCTGCCAGGTATCTCTCGAGGAGAGAATGGGCTGCGGTGTGGGCGCTTGCCTTGTGTGTGCGTGCAAGACTAATAAAGACGGTAAAGAGGGATATTCCCACGTGTGCAAGGACGGTCCTGTATTTGAGTCCGGACAAGTTGTATTTGAGTAATAGAAAGGCGGAGAGGATATATTATGGCTGATATGAAAGTCAAAATAGCCGGAGTTGAGTTTAAAAACCCGGTTATAACAGCTTCGGGCTGTTTTGGATACGGTAAGGAGTATGATGAGCTCTATGACATTTCCCGCCTTGGCGGAATATCTTTAAAGGGTATGACAATAGCGGAGAGACTCGGAAATCCTCCGCCGAGAATTGCTGAGACACCGTCCGGTATGCTCAACAGCGTAGGACTGCAAAACCCCGGATTTGATACATTTGTAGAGGAGGACATGCCGTTTCTGCGCACAAAGGACACAGTGCTTATAGCAAATGTTGCAGGCTCCTGCCTTGAGGACTACTGCAAGATAGTGGAGAAGGTGTCCGACATAGACATCGACATGATTGAGCTTAACATCTCATGCCCTAATGTAAAAGAGGGCGGAGTTGCGTTCGGTGTTAGCTGTGAGAGCGCCGCTAACGTTGTAAAAAACGTTAAGCGCTATGCGAAAAAACCGCTTATTGTAAAGCTTTCGCCTAATGTTACGGATATTGCTTCGATTGCTCAGGCGGTAGAGGCTGAGGGTGCCGACGCTGTTTCCCTTATAAACACGCTTCTCGGTATGAGAATAGACATAAACTCACGCCGCCCGATACTCAAAAACAACGTAGGCGGACTTTCCGGCCCTGCTGTTTTCCCCGTGGCTGTCCGCATGGTATGGCAGGTTGCAAACAAGGTAAACATTCCTGTTATCGGAATGGGCGGTATTGAGAAACCTGAGGATGCGATAGAGATGATGATGGCTGGTGCCAGTGCTGTACAGATAGGTGCGGCTATGTTCTATGACCCGTATGCACCGCTCAAGGTTATAGACGGTATGGAAAAATGGCTCGACGAGCGCGATATTGCTTCTGTCAATGATATTGTATCGACAGTGAAGCCTTGGTAACCTCATTTTAAGGAATGATTAGAATTGACTAAGATATATTTGGTGCGCCATGCTGAGGCGACGGGCAACATTGACCGCACGTTTCAGGGCATGATTGACACCGACATAAGCGACGGCGGAAAAGAACAGTTAAAACGCCTGAGAGCGCGCTTTTGCAAAATACCGCTCGATAAAATCTATACAAGCCCGTTAAAGCGCGCCGTATGTACAGCCGAGGCTGTCAGAGCGGGCAGAGACATACCCGTAGTTGAGGACGAGGGACTGTGCGAGATAATGTGCGGCGTATGGGAGGGCAAAAGCTGGGAGAGTTTAGAGCGCGATTACCCGAAAGAGTACAGCGACTGGAAAAACAATCCCGAAAGCTTCTGCGCGCCCGAGGGCGAGAGTATGGAGCACGTATATAACAGAATAATCAGTGCCATAAAGAATATAGCGCAAAAGAATTGCGGCAAAACGATAGCGGTAGTATCGCACGGGTGTGCCTTGAGAAACTTCATGTGCAGTGTGCGCTTCGGGGATATTTCGCACCTTAAAAATACCGACTGGCTTGAGCACACGGGTATAAGCTGTATCGAGTACGATAAAGATGAGATAAGGATAGTTTTTGACAACGATTTTTCACACCTTGACGAGAGTATGTCCACTTTGAAAAAGCAGGGCTGGATAAGCGGAAGCGTTAAAAAATCGGAGTAATTTGAAAGGAAAAAATATATTTATGAAGATAATGGCTGTTGATTTCGGCGACGCAAGAACAGGACTTGCAGTATGCGACAGAACAGAGTTTTTGGCGTCACCTGTCGGAGTTATACACGAAAAAAACTTTGACGTCACTGTGCAGAAAGTGTCGTATGCCGTAAGGGAATACGATGTGAAACTGGTAGTTGTAGGTTACCCTAAAAACATGAACGGCACAATAGGCGAGAGAGCTGAAAAGTGCACGCTGTTTGCGGATAAGCTCAGAGAACTTGTAGACGTTCCGGTTGAGATGTGGGACGAGCGAAGCACCACCGTATCAGCAATAAATGCGCTGAACGTAACTGATACGAGGGGTAAAAAGCGCAAGGAGGTAGTCGACTCTCTGGCGGCGGCTATAATTCTTGAAAGCTATCTCGATTACAGACATAATCAGCAGGCGCAGGCTAACGCAAAAAATGAACAGTAAAAATAAAGCTGCTGACGTTTTCAAAAAGACTGCGGCAATAATTGTCCCCGTAATTGCGATAATTTTACTGTATGTCTTTAAGGGGTATTTAGTAAACCTGCTGTGGGAAGTTTTCGGCATGTGCCGTGTTTACAAATACACAGGGCTTATGTGCCCCGGTTGCGGCAACACAAGAAGCGTTACTTCTCTAATGCGCGGGGATATACTGGCATCTTTAAGGTATAATATAACGCCGTTTATACTTGTGGTATTATTACTTGGGAAATACTTAGAGTGGCTTTTCTCACTTTTCGGAAAGAGAATAAAGCTTTTACCGAAAAATAAGATATTTTACATACTGATTGCGGCGTTTGTTTTAACTTATTATATCGTTAGAAATTTTATACCGTTTTTAAAGCTGTAAAAATATTTAAAACGGCGGTCATCTGTGAGGATGACCGCCGTTATTTACGTTTTATTCCCATTCTGTTCTGATAGTAAATACAGATGGTAAATTAAAAAATCCCCGCCAAAAGCATTTCAGCGGGGATTTTTAGCTAAACTTTTTACATGAACAGCCTTATGCAGTACATAAAGTACTCGCTCTGTATACTTGATGAGTTTCTGACGAGAATAAATCCGTATACAACAAGCCATATAAGTATCAGTGCAAAGCTTATTGACGACATTATAATTCCCGCCACTGCCATGGATTTGCCGTGAAGTGATTTTTTAATGCACACTATGCCGAGTATTATGCTTATAACGGCGCTTGCAAGCGAAACATAGTATATACAGCTGAGTAAAATTGAAATTATGCCGAGCACCATTGATGCGATGGCGTATCCCGACGGCTGAGGTCTGTATACAGGCTGTCTGAACTGAGCGTTATACTGGTAGTTGTACTGAGCCTGATTTGGATTTTGATAGTTGTATTGGTACTGTTGGTGCTGTTGCTGATACTGGTTCTGATACGGCGGCATATTTTGCGGCTGATTATAATAACCGTTCGTGTTCGGGTTTTGAAAATTGTTCTTAGCGGGGGTTGGATTTGTATTTATGCCTGCACTTGCACCTTCTGTTTGTGTATATGTATTTGTATTATTTTGAGTATTTATATCGCAGTTAGGTATGTTTGTGTTTGTGCCTGCGGCTGGCTGTGCGTTTTCCGGCTGATTTTGATTTTCGTTTACATTTATACTTGTGTTTGAGTTTGTGTACTGATTTTCATTGTTGATGTTTTCGTTGCACATAATCTATACCATAAACTATTAAAAATAAAATTTATCTTTAATAGAAGTTTATCCTTTCATTTGCTTTAATATATGTAGATTATAATATTTAATAAGAAAATTCGCAATAGCTCTTTTTAACGTGTCACCGCGCGGAATGTTTAAAATATGACGGCGTGTGCCCTGTTGATTTTTTCATCATACGTGAAAAATAGTTGTAGTCTGATATTCCGACCTTTTGGCACGCCTCTTGAAGCGATGTTCCGCTCTGTATAAGTGCGGCGGCGTTGTGGGCGCGCATATCGGTGAGATACTGCGTTACAGTTGAGTTTGTATGGAGCTTAAATATCCTGCATATATATGGCTTGGAGAGCCCGAAATGACGGCATATATTGTCCAAAGTGACTTTCTGGGGGGACATATAGTTGAGCGAAAGATAGCGCAGTATTTTTTTTACGTGTTCGGTTGAGTCCATGTCATAGCTTCTGACGTTCTTTAAATCGGATACGCCGTCTTTATTGGAAAGACGCATTAAAAGTGTGAAAATCTCATATATACACGACTTTACGGCGAGCTCATAACCGTTTTTGCGCTCGCTTTCCTCATTTATAAGGCGTGAGAATACATCAGAGAGAGGCTTGTTGGCACGTATGGCACACGGCAGAGAGCGCAGGTGCTCTGTTAAAAACGAATCATAGCTTCTGTTCTGGCTTAAAACAGTGTCGGATTTAAAAAATTCGGTGTCAATCTGAACTATATAGTGAAGCGAGTTTTCCAAAAAGCGCATTCCTCGGTGAGGGGTAAAGCTGTTTACAAAACCTATGTCGCCCGAATAAAGCCAGTTTTCCTCGCCGCCTGCGCTCAAAAGCACGCCGCCGGACACCACATAGTAAAACTCCAATGGCTCGTGCCAGTGAAATTCACAGCCTGTGCCGTCGGAGTTGTTTTTTCGCTTTAATATTTTTATGTTCATTCTGTCGGACACAAGGCTTATCTGCTCAAACGGTATAACCATATATACGCCCTCTTTAAAATCTATCAGGATAATTTAATGCTAATTTTATATTATAATACTCGTTTTTTATGATTGTGTAAAGTGATAATATTTAATATAGGAATAAATTTGCACAGCGAAAGAGAGGAAAAACATATGAGGATACTTTTTATCGACATAGACACACTCCGTCCTGACCATATGGGATGTTACGGCTATATGAGAAATACTACGCCGAATATCGACAGCATTGCCGAGGACGGTATACGCTTTGACAACTATTACTGCTCGGACGCACCTTGTCTGCCGTCCAGAGCGGCTTTGGTAAGCGGAATGTTCGGTATAAGAAACGGTGCGGTTGGCCATGGCGGTACAGCGGCTGACAGACGCCTTACAGGTGAGCCAAGAGGCTTCAGAGATTATGTTGACGACGGCTGTCTGCACAATATATTCAGACACGCCGGAATGCACACAGCTTCAATAAGTACTTTTGCCGAAAGACATTCTTCATGGTGGTTCAACGCAGGCTTTAACGAGTGCTACAATGTCGGAAAGACAGGAATGGAGTCCGGTGAGGAGGTTCTGCCTGTTGTGCTCGACTGGCTTGACAGAAATGAGGGCAAAGATAACTGGTACCTTCACATACATCTCTGGGACCCGCACACACCTTACCGTGCGCCTAAGGAGTTTGGAAATCCGTTTGAAAACGAGCCATTTGATGAGGGTTGGCTGACTGAGGATATAGTCAAAAAGCATCTTGAGCATGTAGGCCCGCACTGCTTAAATGAGCTTAACATGTTCGACGACGGCACATATGAGCAGTATCCGAGAATGCCGGGTAAAGCCGAGAACTTCAGTGAAGTGCGCAGAGTAATAGACGGATACGACTGCGGCGTAAGATTTGCAGACGAACTTATAGGAAAAGTTATAGCTAAACTGCGTGAGCAGGGAATATATGATGACATGGCAATTATACTCTCATCTGACCACGGTGAGAATATGGGTGAGCTGGGTATTTACGGCGAGCACGCAACAGCCGACGAGCCTACATGCCATATACCGTTTATAATGAAATGGCCGGGCGGAGTTAAAGGCGTGGACAAGGGCTTCCATTACAGTCTAGATTTACTGCCGACAATGGCTGAGCTGTTAAATGCCAAAAAATATGACCACTGGGACGGCGAGAGCTATGCTAAGGCAGTCACGGACGGCGAGGACTGCTCAAGAGATTCGCTTGTAGTATCTCAGATGGCTCACGTGTGCCAGCGTTCTGCACGTTTCGGAGACTGGCTGTACATACGCACCGTACATGACGGCTTCCACCTGTTTGACGATGAGATGCTCTTTAATATAAAGAATGACCCACATGAGCAGTTTGATGTTAAGGAGGAAAATCCGCTTGTATGTGCACAGGGAGCTAAAATTATACTCGACTGGCACGATGAGATGATGAAAAAGTCCGACAGTGAGATTGACCCGATGTGGACTGTAATGCGTGAGGGAGGACCTGAGCACACAAGAGGTTACCTTGACGATTATTTAAAACGTCTTGAGGCAACAGGCCGCAGTGAGGGCGCTGAAAAACTCCGCAAAAAATATAAGAAATAAATATAAATAAAAATACATGGCTCTCTTGGACTAAAAGAGAGCCATGTATTTTTATGACGAAAAAGCTCGGATAAACTAATTTACCCGAGCTTTTATAATTTAGATTATTTTAATTAGAGAGCCTCAACGATTCTCTTTGTATCTCTTGCGATTGCAAGCTCTTCGTTTGTAGGAATGATCCAAACCTGAACTTTTGAGCCTTCAGCGGAGATGTTAGCCTCTGTACCTGTGAGCTCTTTGTTCTTCTGCTCATCGATTTTGATGCCAAAGAATTCCATGTCCTTACAAACACCGGAACGGCACTCAACAGAGTTTTCGCCGATACCGCCTGTGAAGATTACAGCGTCAAGACCGCCCATAGCAGCAGCGTAAGCACCGATGAATTTCTTGATGCCGTATCTCTGCATCTCGCCTGCAAGTGCAGCACGGTGGTTACCAGCCTCAGCAGCAGCACGGAGGTCACGGTCGTCGCTTGTAACGCCGGAAATACCGAGGTAACCGGATTTCTTATTGAGGATTTCGCTCATCTGAGCAGGTGTAAGGTTCTCTTTCTCGCCGAGATATGTAATAACTGTTGGGTCAACGTCGCCTGTACGTGTTCCCATTACTACACCGCCGATAGGAGTAAAGCCGAGGGATGTATCAACGGATTTACCGCCGTCAACAGCTGTGATGGAAGAGCCGTTTCCAAGGTGGCATGTTACAATCTTGAGATCCTTTATATCCTTACCGAGGATTTCAGCAAGTCTCTCAGATACATATTTGTGGGAAGTGCCGTGATAACCGTATTTACGGATGTGGTATTTCTCATAGTACTCATAAGGAATACCGTACATATATGCTTTTTCAGGCATTGTCTGATGGAATGATGTATCGAATACGGCAACCATAGGAACATCTTTAGAAAAAACTTCCTGACAAGCCTTGATAGCTGTTACTATTGGAGGATTGTGCAGAGGAGCTATTTCAGAATAGTCGATAGCTGCTTTGAGCACATCGTCTGTAATGAGTGTGGACTGAGAATAAACCTCACCGCCCTGTACTACACGGTGACCGATTGCGGAAATCTCTTTAGCGTCGGAGATAACAGCGCCTTCACCTGTTGTAAGACAGTCAACAACTGCTTTAAAAGCCTCTTTATGTGTAGGAAAGTCTATTTCTTTAACTATAACTTTGCCGTTTGCTTTGTGTGTAATGCAGCCTCCGATAGAAATTCTCTCGCAAAGACCTTTTGCCAAAACAGCTTCTGTCTCCATATCAATGAACTGATATTTGAGCGAAGAACTTCCGGCGTTGATTACCAATACCTTCATGGTTTTAACCATTCCTTTCTTATGTTCCGTTTATTTACAGCATATGCCTGCCATATAAATCAAAACGTGAAAATAGCAGGAAAAGACACTCTCCCTGCAATTTATGCCGTATATTACAACAGCCTTTAATTATTGACAAGCTATCACATACTTATATATTATTACATTATAAAATAAATTTCAAGGTATATTTATATTTATTGAATGAAATATAAATATGTTAGTGCATTTATATTTAAGACTATATTTTTTATCTGCGTGAAAAAATAACGGAGAAATTTTAAATTTATGAATAAATTAAACCATATAACAGGAATTGTATGCGAATATAACCCGTTTCACAACGGACATGAATATCAGCTCAAATGCGCCAAAAAGGAGCATGGCGGCGCGGTAGTGGCGGTTATGAGCGGAAACTTTACCCAAAGGGGAGAAGCAGCGCTCTTTGAAAAGCACACAAGGGCTAAAGCTGCTTTAAAATGCGGGGCAGACCTTGTTGTAGAGCTGCCGCTGAGCTTTGCTGTGAGCACAGCCGAGCGCTTTGCATACGGAGCGGTGTATATTTTAAACGCAATGGGCTGTGTTGACACGATAAACTTCGGCAGCGAGAGCGGGAATATAGAAAAGCTGTATCATGCGGCGGATATTTTAAATTCTCAAAGCTTGTATGATTCAATGGGAGATATGCTCAGCTCCGGTGTAACCTTTGCGGCGGCTCGTCAAAAAGCAGTTGAAATGATGTACGGCAGGGATTTAGCGGAGCTTCTTTCAAGTCCGAACAACACTCTGGGAATAGAGTATATCCGCGCGGCAAAAAAACTAAACAGCAATATAGGTTTTACGACGATAAAGCGTCAGGGAGCGGGGCATGACTCGGATATTCCTGTCGGGAAAACCGCCTCGGCAAGCTTTATAAGGGAAAAAATTCTAAGCTGTGATATAGATGCAGTCAGGGAGTATGTGCCGGAACAGGCGTTTGAGCTTTATAAAGACGATATTATATCAAGAAGAGCGCCTTATAATATAAAGTACGCCGAAAGAGGTGTTTTGGACAGGCTTCGCAGAATGACTGCCGACGACTGGAAGAACGTGCCCGATGTTGCCGAGGGACTTCACAACAGAATATATGACGTTGTGAGAACTTCACTGAGCATTGACGAAATTTTATCTGAAATTAAGACAAAACGCTATACTCTTGCGCGAATAAGGCGTATAATATTATTGGGGTATTTGGGTGTTAAAGCCGACAGCCTTTGTAAATCCCCTGCATATATAAGGGTTCTGGGAATGAATGATACGGGAATAAAAATTCTCAGAGAAATGAAAAAAAGCTGTGTTCTGCCGTTTTCAACAAGCCTTGCAGATTTAAGAGGTCAAAACGGCGTGCAAAAGCTGTTTGCCGAGACAGAGAGTGCGTCTACTGATTTATATATGCTTATGAGGGAGAATATCGGGGTGTGCGGTACTGATTACACTCAGCCTGTCGTAATCGAGAGAAATTGACAGACTAACGTGTTCGGAGAGGAAAGGGATTATATGTGCATGACGATAAAGGGGTTAAAATAAAAGAGAACAAGAAAAAGGACAAAAATAAGCTTAAAAAATGCAGGTTCTCAGTGGTTACAAATAAGCATATGTATGATGATATATGCTTAAAAGAGGTTTTAGAGCTGACAGCCTGTCTGGGAAGTGACCCTGACGACTTTATAAAAATTATACCCGAAAAGAAAATATCAAACAGTGTTTATCTTAATGTGTCGCATCCGCTTGTAGGTACTGCCGAGGTGGACAAATATCTTTTGGAAATACGCTTTGAAAAGGACAAGGCAGGCGAATTTATGCACTTTGAGATATTGACAGGCGACGAGGAATATGTCATAAATACCATAAAGAAATATTTTAAAAAATGCAAATTGCCGTCGCTGAAACTCTGGAATGATGTTACAGGTCGTTTTTTAAGGGAAATGTACGTGTCCGATGTCATAGACGCGCACAGGTTTTCCTCAAATCACAGGCTCCGCCTTGAAAATGACGCAAAGTGCGGCTGCTTTTACTGCGGACATATTTTTTCACCGAAAGAAATTACGGAGTGGATTGACGACCCTTTGGGTACAGCGGTATGTCCTTACTGCGGAATAGACGCCGTTATAGGCCAGAGCAGCGGTTACCCGATAACCGAGGAATTTCTTTTAAAGATGAAAAAATACTGGTTCTTTTAGAGGTGACAGATGTCTGAAACACTGAACAGAGAAGCAAAAATAAATGTCAAAAATAAAATTTTACTGAGAAGCATATCCGACAGCGATGCAGATGTAATGTATAAATGGCTCAACGACAGAGCGGTGCTTGAGTTCTATGAGGGGCGGGATAATCCGTTCACTCTTAAAATGGTAAAGGACAAGTTTTTAAATGCTGAGGACAACGTCAGCAGATACATAATAATGTATGATGATAAAGCTGTCGGGTATATGCAAAGCTATCCGCTATCGCAAAACGAGTGCCGAGACGAGTACGAATACACTTGTCAAAAATCCGAAATGCCTGTATACGGCATAGATTTATTTATAGGTGAGCCGCAATTTTGGTCACAGGGGATAGGCAGAGAGGCTTTAAGGCTGTTGTGCGACACGTTAGTGTACGAGCACGGTGTAAGAACCTTTCTCATAGACCCTCATACTGACAACAAAAGGGCAATAAAATGCTATGAGCACGCGTCCTTTTTGCCTTTAAAGGTTTTAAAGGAGCACGGAAAGCACGAGGGCAAAATGTGCGACTGCCTGATTATGAAATATACTGTGTGAAATAAAAATACATGCAGTTAAATAAATTTTTTACACTAGGGGGAAAAACAAAAATGTCTGTAAACACAACTCTTATCAACTACAAACACTACGGAAAATGCCTTAAAATGGACAACGGCATATGCGAGCTTATAGTTACGGTAGATGTAGGACCGAGAATAATCTCGCTGTCGCTTTCAGGCAAGGAGAATCTGTTCTTCAACGATGAGACAGACGCAATAAACAAGGAAGGTCCTGCATTTGACGAGATGTTCTATAAGGGCGCTAAATGGCATATCTACGGCGGACACCGTCTGTGGGTATCACCTGAGGCAGAGCCTGAGACATACTATCCTGATAACACACCTGTTCCGTATGTAATCGACGGCAACAAGGTAATTCTCAACTGTGAAGAGGAGATTTACAACAAGCGTCAGTACACAATAACTATAACAATGAGCGAGGACAGCGCTGATATAAGCGTTCTGCATGAGATAAAGAACAACAGCGACAAGCTTCAGAGATTTGCTCCGTGGAGCTTGAACGTAACAGACAAAGGCGGCTGTGTAATCGTTCCTCAGACAGACCGTCCAACAGGACTTTTGGCAAACAGAGTTATAGCTGTTTGGGATTATTCCGATATGTCCGATAACAGAGTTATGTTCGGCAAAAAGTACATCACTTTAAAACAGAATGTTGACTGCAACGGCGCTTTCAAGATTGGTACAAACAACGAGCATGAGTGCGCATATCTTATAAATAAGGGACAGGCAGTTAAATTCTCATTCAATATGATAGAGGGTGCGGAGTATCCTGACTACGGCTGTTCGTTTGAGACATACACAAACGAGCACATGCTTGAAATTGAGACACTCTCCCCAATGAGAAACGTTATGCCGGGCGAGAGTGCTGTACACGAGGAGCGCTGGAGCTTAAAAGAGGCTGAGTTTGACTTCGACTGCAAGAGCGAGGCAGACTGCGATAAGGTTGCAGAGCTGTTTAAATAAAAGTCAAATGCATAAATACAGACAAAAAGGCTTGAGAAACGATATTCTCAAGCCTTTTTAAGTTTAAATATTTTTTATTACTGCACGTCGATAGTGAGTGCTGACAAAGCGTCTTTAAAGGTTATCTCAGCACATCTATAAAGGCTTAATCTTGCCTGTGTGAGTTGAGCGTTGTCGTTTGCCAGCGGTTTAGCTTTACTGAATGTTGTAAACAGTGAAGCTAACTTTATAAGATATTTTGTGATAAGTGCGGTGCTATATGTCTTTGCAATGTCTGTAATTACATTTGTGTACTGCCCGATGTGGCGGATAAGCTCTTTTTCCTCATTTGATGATAAAAGCGAGAGAACTTCGTCGGATATATCCTCATTTAAAGAAATTCCGTTTGCTGTGAGCGTGTTTATCTTACCGCATATTTCCGAATAAACGCGCTGTACTGAAATAAACTCGTTTTGCTCTAAAAAGTCAGGGGCAAGCTCTGTTACCTTGTCAGCTGTATCGGTATTGAAAATAAACTTCATTGCATTTTCATTTTTGCTTTCACTTATTGCTGATACATCAGCGTTGCCTTTATAAGCGTGTACAGGCTCAACAGGTACAACGTCAAAGCAGTCCTCCGAAATACCATCTGCACATAAAACAGCTTTAAGCTCTATCATGTATTTTTCGTCAGCAGACTGACAAACGCAGATTATTTTTTCAAATGCGCCGTCGGTCATGCGTTTGCGGCAATATGAGGTGTTTTCCTCAGCTTTATCTGAAAATATGTAATTTTCAGTTGTCACACGGTATGCGCTAAGCGTCATTGTGCGAGCAATACAGTCTGCGACAGCACGGCATCTCAGCTCGTTTAATGTCGGTTTATCAGAAGAACTCACAAGAACAAGGACTTTTTTTCCCTTGCCGTAGAGCGAGCGTCCGTAGGAATCAACGCATGCCATTACGTCGTGCATTATGTTGCAGAACCATTTGTCAGTTGCCTTAAAATAAAGAGTACCTGTGCTGCCAGCGGTACAGCTCTCTATGTACTCGCCGTCAAACACACAGTTTTCCTTTATTATTTCAGCTATTTTAATTGAAGGCATATTCATTTTTTCAGCGTTTATTACAGCCGCATTGCAGATAAAATCACCGATAGATGTGTCCGCAGGGATTTCCACCGTAAAGCCGTTTGGTATCAGTGCGGGAAGAGCCTTGCCTTTATAGGAGGCCAAAGCGGAATTGCCGATTATTGAGCGTATTTCTCCGACAGCGTGTTTTACTATATTAGACATTAGTTTTGACACTCCTTTACATTGATATGAACTTCATTTTCACTTATCAAAGAGGTGTTTACATCAAGTGAATATGAGAATTTAAGCTCACCGCCGCAGTCGTCAAGCTGTGAGAATACCTCTTTTCCCGATACGCCGAGCATTATCTCGCCGTACCCCATATCATAGTTGCAGTGGTGCCTTTTTGCCTGTTCAATTATCATTTCAGCTTTTTTTGTACCGCTGCGCATCATAACCACTTTGTTGCCTGAGCATACCTTTAAGATTGTTTTAGCGCCCTCAAAGCCCGTTGCCTCGGTCTCGTCATAGGTTATATAATATGAGTTGTTCTTTTTATAGTAAAATCCCTGAGTGATAAGCTCGACGGTGTCAGAACTGCCGTCTGTCTTTGATATTCCCGTAATGGAAATTATAGCGTCCTTTTTCAAAAAAATGCCTCCGTTAAATTTCGCTTTGAGTTAAATTTTCTATATCTATCTGCTCTATACAGCCTGAAATGTCCTCGCCAAGGAAGATGTGAGCAGTGCTCTCAAAGCCTGACGGTGTATCGCTTACATAAAAATGTATATTTGCCGTTTCAGAGCTTTCGCCGTTTAACATACCGTTTGCGGTAAGGTAGCTCTGAACATAGTGAGCTGTTTCCTTGCCGGGGTCTATAAGCACTGCCGAGTAGTCCATAATTTCATTGATTATATCGTATATGAGCGGATAATGAGTACAGCCTAAAATGAGTGTATCTACCTTTTCGTCTTTTATTATTTTAAGGTACATTTTGGCTGTAAGAGATGTTATCTCGTTGTCCTTTTCTATCATGCCGTTTTCTACAAGCGGAACAAATAGCGGGCAGTCCTTGCCAACTACACGGAATGTAGGGTTGATTGCGTGTATGGCTTTGCCGTATGCACCGCTTCTTATAGTTGCGGTTGTGCCTATTACACCGATTGTACCGCTCTGGCTGAGCGATGCGGCAGACTGTGCCGCAGGCTGAATAACACCGGTAATCGGAATATCTATTTTAGATGTAAGCTCCTTTGTGAGCACTGAGCTTGCAGTACCGCAGGCGACAACTATCATTTTGACATCCTTGCTCTTTAAAAAGGCTATGTCCTGCATAGTGTATCGGGTTATAGTCGAGCGGCTTCTGGTACCGTACGGCACTCTGCCGGTGTCGCCGAAATAGACTATATTTTCGTTAGGCAGGATTTTTCTGAGTTCACGGACAACGGTAAGTCCGCCCAGTCCTGAGTCAAATACACCGATAGGTCTGTTATCCATATTTGTGACCTCCGTTTCAAGCGCATGTATGAGTTTTATTATCTGTTAAAGGCAAGCTCTATGAGTTTATCGAGCAGTTCGGAATATGTCATGCCTGTGTTCTGCATAAGCTTTGGATACATGCTGATATTTGTAAAGCCCGGAAGAGTGTTTATCTCGTTTAAGATTACATCATTCTCTGTAACAAAGAAATCAACTCTTGAAAGACCGGTACAGCCTATTGCGGAATATGCCTTTACAGCTGTCTGTCTTACTTTTTCCTCCTGCTCATCTGTTATTCTTGCAGGTGTATATAATTTAGATGTGTTGTTTATATATTTTGAGTCGTAGTCGTAAAAACCGTCGCAGGATACAATTTCACCTGTGTGAGAGGCAGTGGGGAAGACATTTCCCATAACAGCGCACTCGACCTCCTGACCGACGATTGTCTCCTCAACGATTACCTTTTTATCGTGCTCAAAAGCAAGCTCAAGCGCTTTTAAAAGCTCAGCTTTATTTTTAGCAGGGCTTACACCGACGGAGGAACCTGCGTTTGCAGGCTTTACATATACAGGATAGCTTATGCAGTCTGTTATTTTCTTTTCAACTGCGTCAAAGTCGGACATCTCATAGCTGCGTACTGATATAAATTTAGCCATTTTAACGCCTGCTCTTTCCAGCACTATGTGAGTTATCTCCTTGTCCATGCAGTCAGCGCTTGCAATAACGCCGCAACCTACGTATGGTATTTTGGCAAGCTCAAAGAGTCCCTGAACAGTACCGTCCTCACCGTTTTTACCGTGAAGTACCGGGAAAACTGCATCTATCGGTACAACCTTTACACTGTCGGAAAATACTATAAGTCCATGGTGAGTAGGGTCTGGTGACAGAACAGCGTGAGTACAGTGCTCGCAGTCCTGTTCCCATTCGCCGCCTTTTATGTTGTCAATATCTCCGCTATATAAAAACCATTCACCCTGTTTTGTAATACCAACAGGTATAACGTCATATTTTTCTCTGTCTAAATTCTTTAAAATTGAGGTTACGGACATTCTTGAAACCTCGTGCTCGCTAGAAGCTCCGCCAAACAGCACAGCCAGTTTAATTTTTTTATCGGACATTTTAAAAAGTCACGCCTTTCAAAATATATTTTATAAGTATATATTCTACATATTATTATAATCTTATCTATTTTATCACACATATAAGTAAACGGTCAAACAAAAAGAGGCGTAAACAGGGTGTTGCAAATATATTTTATATATGCGACAATATGCCTGTAAAAACTTTACCTTTAAAAGTGAGATGATTTAGGTGTCAGTATATTCAGAGCATAAAGTTTTGTTGAGAGAGCTTACAAAAGATGATGTAAAAAATGTGTTTGCGATTACAAGCGATACTGTCAGCGGTAAATTTATGCGTTACGGCGCGCAGACGGATATTTCTCAGGCATCACAGCTTATAGAAAAATACTCAAAAAAGCCGAATATGGCTTTTGCCGTCGAAGATGGATTGAGCGGCGATTTTTTGGGATATATAGGTCTTGACTTTGACGGCGACGGAGTTTTTTCAATGAGCATGATGATGGGCGATAAGTCAAGGGGAAAGGGAATAGGCACAGTTGTTATATCAAAGATAAAGGAAATGGCGGACAGAAACGAAAACGGTATAAAAAAACTCACAGCGCATGTTGTGGGAGATAACACAGCCTCACGCAGAATGCTTGAAAAGAACGGCTTTTTGGTGCGCGAAAAACTTGTCTTTGACGATTTACCGCAGGGTTTGTATGTTTACGAATATCCGAATAAATAAAAACAGAGTAAAGCGTATGCTTTACTCTGTTTTTTTATAAAATTTACTTATCTTGCTTTAGTATTTATCTCCTCAACAGCTGCGGCAATGAAGTCAGCAATGCTCATTGAACCTTTGTCGCCGTCTTTTCTGGAGCGTACGGAAACAGTTGAGCTCTCGATTTCCTTATCGCCAGCAAGCAGCATGTAAGGAACTTTCTCGAGTTGAGCCTCACGGATTTTGTAGCCAATCTTCTCGCTTCTGTCGTCGATTTCGCAGCGGATACCGTTTTTCTCAAGCTCGCGCTTTATGTCGTACATGTAGTCGATGTGTCTGTCAGCGATCGGGAGAAGTTTTACCTGAACAGGTGCGAGCCACATTGGAAATGCGCCTGCGTATTTCTCGATGAGAAGAGCAAGTGTTCTCTCGTAGCAGCCGATAGATGTTCTGTGAATGATGTACGGGTTTTTCTTTGTGCCGTCTTTGTCTGTATACTCCATTCCGAATTTTTCGGCGAGCATCTGGTCTATCTGGATAGTGATGAGTGTATCCTCTTTACCGTGTACATTCTTTATCTGAATGTCGAGCTTAGGACCATAGAAAGCAGCCTCACCCACGCCGATAGCGTAAGGAATTTCGAGGTGGTCAAGGATTTTCTTCATGATACCCTGAGCCTCGTCCCACTGCTCGTCTGTTCCGATATATTTTTCTTTATCGTTCGGGTCCCACTGAGAGAAGCGGTAGGATACGTCCTCATAGAGTCCGAGAGTTTTGAGCATGAATATTGCAAGCTCAAGACAGCCTCTGAACTCGTCCTCGAGCTGCTCAGGTGTACACATGAGATGACCTTCGGAGATTGTAAACTGTCTTACGCGGATAAGACCGTGCATCTCGCCGGAAGCTTCGTTTCTGAAGAGTGTAGATGTCTCGTTGTAGCGCAGCGGCAGATCACGGTAGGAGCGGGCTCTGTTCAGATATGCCTGATACTGGAACGGACAAGTCATCGGACGAAGTGCAAATACCTCTTTGTCCTTTTCCTCGTCGCCCATTACGAACATGCCGTCCTGATAGTGATCCCAGTGACCTGAGATTTTATAGAGGTCGGATTTTGCCATATAAGGTGTCTTTGTGAGAAGCCAGCCGCGTTTCTGCTCCTCGTCCTCAACAAAGCGCTGGAGAGTCTGGATGATTCTTGCGCCCTTCGGCAGGATGATAGGAAGTCCCTGACCGATAAGCTCAGATGTTGTAAAGAGCTCGAGCTCACGTCCGAGTTTGTTGTGGTCGCGCTTTTTAGCCTCCTCGAGTTTTGCAAGGTGCTCCTCAAGCATGGAAGCTTTCGGGAAAGCTGTACCGTATACACGGCAGAGCATTCTGTTGTTGGAGTCGCCTCTCCAGTATGCGCCTGTGCAGGAAGTGAGCTTAAATGCTTTTATGCGGGAAACGTCAGGGAGGTGAGGACCTGCACAGAGGTCTGTGAAATCGCCCTGTTTAAAGAAGCTTATAGGCTCGCCTTTAGAGCTGTGTTCTTTTATGAGCTCCTGCTTATATGGCTCGTTTTCCATGAGCTTGAGTGCGTCCTCAGGGGAGAGCTCGAATTTCTCAAGTTCAAGACCTGATTTTACGATTTTCTTCATTTCAGCCTCAATTTTATCGAGGTCTTCCTGAGAAAATGGTTTTTCCACGTCAAAGTCATAGTAGAAGCCGTTGTCGATAGCAGGGCCTATCGCGAGCTTTGCGTTAGGATACAGGTGCTTTACAGCCTGAGCCAAAACGTGAGAAGCTGTGTGCCAGAATGTCTTTTTGCCCTCAGCATCATCAAATGTGAGCAATGTGAGAGCGCAGTCGTTTTCGATAGGTGTTCTGATATCGACAACCTTATCGTCTATCATAGCACAGCATACAGCCTTATAAAGGCCTGCGCCGAGGTCTTTCGCAATCTGTGCAGCTGTTGTATTTTTCTCATATTCCTTTACAACGCCGCCTTTTAAAGTAACCTTTAACATTGGTTAAACACTCCTTTTCTTTATTTTTATAAATTTTTAAGTTGGCAAATAAAATAAAAAAGACTTCGTCCCAGTAAAATGGGATGAAGTCTTAAAAAACAAACTCCACGGTTCCACCCGTATTGCAAGGATAAAAATCCTTACCGCTTTAGTTTAAAGCTTGTAACGCAGCTTTATGCGGCGCAGTCGCCGAAACTGACTTGTGCGCTCTCAAAGGATGGTATTCTGAATTAAGACTAATGCTCTTGCTTTCAGCCGGTGACAAAAGCTCTCTGAAAAAGCCGTTTTTAAAACAGACGTTCCTTATCATAGATTTAAAATATACTTGTTTGATATAATACTAGCACCGCATTTTGTGTTTGTCAATATATATATTAACAGCATATAAAAGGTACAATTTTCTTGACATCACGGCGATAGCACTATAAAATAAAAGTAGTGTGCTGCTGGCACGTTTATGAAACACGGATGATGATTTTCAGTGATTCCGCTTTATGCTTTTGTTTTATATATGAATTTTTATATATGCAACATATGCAACCGGTAATTTCATTTAATATGATATATTACAGATAAGGGTATAAAAAACATTGTTAAATCAAAAATATGGGATTCTGTGCGCTTTTTGCGGCAGAATTATCGGTATTATATGAAAACATAAAACGTAGATTCGGCGGCCGCGGCGGTTTATAATACTGCTGCGGATTTTTGTTTGTATACAGCCGCTTTTTATGCCGCAGGCACGTTTTGATGAAATTAAAATTATGATGAAAATTTATTAAAAAGGAGGGTGTGTATTAAGCTATGTCAATACCACAAGTTGTAATTATTTGCATTGTTGTAGCTGTTGTATGTCTTGCTGTAGCCGGCGCAGTAGCGTTTAAGCTTGGTATATCGTACCGCAAGCGCATTGCTGAAGCAGAGATAGGATCTGCCGAGGATGAGGCGAAAAAAATAGTTTCGGATGCTATAAAGGCTGCTGACAGTCAGAAAAAAGAGGCGCTTATTGAAGCTAAAGATGAAATACACCGTTTGAGAACAGAGACTGAAAAGGACCTTAAGGACCGCAGAATGGAGGTTCAGCGTCAGGAAAGACGTATTCAGCAAAAAGAGGAGACTCTCGACAGAAAGATAGACAATGTTGAGAAAAAGGACGAGATAGTTCAGAATAAACTCAAGGAAGCAGAGAGTAAATTGGCCGAGGCGGAGACAATAAAGAAAAGTCAGTTTGATATGCTCGAGAAAATATCAGGACTTACCGCTGAACAGGCAAAGGAAACGCTTCTTCAAAATCTTGAAAACGAACTTGTACACGAGAAAGCTTTAAAGATAACTCAGTATGAGCAGCAGATAAAGGACGAGTGCGACGGACGCGCAAGAGAGATTATATCGCTTGCAATTCAGCGCTGTGCCGCAGACCATGTAAGTGAGGCTACTGTTTCGGTAGTTCCGCTGCCAAATGATGAGATGAAGGGACGCATTATAGGACGAGAGGGAAGAAATATCAGAACTCTTGAAACACTTACAGGCGTTGACCTCATAATCGACGATACCCCAGAGGCAATAACTCTTTCAAGCCATGACCCTGTACGCCGTGAGGTTGCAAGAATTGCTCTTGAAAGACTTATTCAGGACGGAAGAATCCACCCTGCACGCATTGAGGAAATGGTCGAGAAGGCTAAAAAAGAAGTTGACATGAAGATAAAGCAGGACGGAGAACGTGCCGTAATGCAGACAGGTATTCACGGAATACACCCGGAGCTTGTAAAACTGCTCGGACGTATGCGCTATCGTACAAGTTACGGTCAGAATGTGCTTGACCACTCACTTGAGGTAGCACACATTGCCGGTATGATGGCGGCAGAGCTCGGAGTTGACGCTACACTTGCCAAACGTGCAGGACTTATTCACGATATCGGTAAGTCCATGACACATGAGGTTGAGGGTTCACACGTTGATATAGGCGTTGATATAGCAAAACGCTATAAGGAAGGTCCGGACGTTATCCACGCAATCGAGGCGCATCATGGTGACGTTGAGCCGAAGACAATTATTGCATGCCTTGTACAGGCTGCTGACGCTATTTCTGCAGCAAGACCTGGTGCAAGAAGAGAGAACATTGAGAGCTACATAAAGCGTCTTGAAAAACTTGAGGAGATTGCAAACTCCTATAACGGCGTTGAAAAATGCTATGCTATTCAGGCAGGCCGTGAGCTTAGAATTATGGTTAAGCCTGAGGTTGTAAATGATGAACAGACAGTGCTTATTGCCCGTGAGGTAGTAAAACAGATTGAAGCAGAAATGGACTATCCGGGACAGATAAAGGTACATGTTGTACGTGAAAGCCGTGCGATAGATTACGCAAAATAAACCTGAATGAAAATCGCCGCCCGTTTCGGTATTCCAGCCGTAAACGGACGGCGTTTTTGACTGTAAGAGTAAAAAGAGGTGTTTATTATGGATTTAAAGAGAATAAAGGATAAAAAACTGTATTTCTGCGACAGCGAAGAATGGGTACATGAACAGCTTTTATGTATGGAAAAGCTGTATGACTACAACATGAGCCGTCCGCTTGAGCAGGAAAAGCGCGCGCAGATGTTAAAAGATTTTTTCGGCGGAATAGGCAAAAACCTGTACATTGAGCCGCCGCTTCACGCCAACTGGGGCAGAAACACGTATTGGGGTGACAACTGCTACGCCAATTTTAATCTGACGCTTGTGGACGACGGCGATGTAATAATCGGCAACAATGTGCTGATTGCTCCGAATGTGGTGATAACTACAACAGGTCATCCGATAGAGCCTAATCTGAGAAAAAGACTTGCACAGTACTCTGTTGCGGTCATAATAGAGGACAATGTATGGATAGGAGCGGGCGCAATTATAATGCCGGGCGTTACAATAGGAGAGAACAGCGTTATCGGTGCAGGAAGCATAGTTACAAAGAGTATACCGAAAAATGTTATAGCTGTGGGAAATCCGTGCCGTGTACTGCGTGAAATTTCTCAAAGAGACAGGGAATACTATTATAAAGACATGAAGATAGATGTTGAAATCGAAATTGATGAAGGGACTGCTGAGTAATGAGGATACTTGCAATAGGCGACGTGGTAGGTCAGGCAGGCTGTGAATATTTAAGAAAGGCATTGCCCAAGCTTAAAAGGGAATACAACGCTGACCTGACAATAGTAAACGGCGAAAACTCCGCGGAGGGAAACGGCATCACGCCGTATTCTGCGGACTATATATTTGACAGCGGCGCTGATGTAATAACTACCGGAAACCACGGTCTGCGCCGACGCGAGATATTCGATATGCTCGACAGAAATATCGGGCTTATAAGACCTGCTAATTTTCACAGTGAGTCACCCGGCTTCGGATATTATATATACGACCTTGTCAGATTTAAGGTGTGTGTTGTAAACCTGTGCGGCGCTGTGTATATTGAGGGTGCGGACAATCCGTTTGACTGCATTGACAGAATACTCAAAAAAGAACAGTGCAATATAGTTATAGTTGATTTTCACGCTGAGGCAACAGCTGAAAAGAGGGCTATGGCGTATTATCTGGACGGCAGGGCAAGCCTTTTGTTCGGTACGCACACTCACGTTCAGACCGCTGACGAGTGCATTTTTGACAACGGACTCGGCTACATTACAGATTTGGGAATGTGCGGTCCGGAGGAGTCTGTTTTGGGCGTAAAGCCTGAGCTTGCTTTAAAGAGATTGAGAACTCATCTACCTGTAAAATTCGAAAACGCAAAGGGAAAATGCAGAATTTGCGGAATTGTTGCGGATATTGACGAGAATACAGGTAAAACTGTGAGGATTGAGCGCATCAATGTTGTAGAACATTGACAAATTATTTCTACAATACTTGATTTTTTTGTTGCAATAAGATATTATAATAATTACAAAGAATTCCATGTCAGAATTACAAATCAGGGAGGTTGTAGAAATGGAGATACTAAAAGTTTCGGCTAAATCTATTCCAAATTCCGTAGCAGGCGCTATTGCAGGTGTTATCAGAGAACATGGTGCTGTCGAGGTTCAGGCTGTCGGTGCCGGTGCTGCAAATCAGGCTATTAAGGCAGTTGCAATAGCAAGAGGTTATCTTGCTCCGACAGGCATAGATTTAGTGTGCGTTCCGGCGTTTGCCAATGTACAGATTGACAGTGAGGAGCGTACCGCTATAAAACTGATTGTTGAACACCGATAATTTTTCGGTGTGAGGGTTCTGCATAGGTTAATGTGTGAGGTATCGTCTGCCGGCGGATAGCTGTTTATTCGCCGGTTCGGCGGTACTTTTGTAATTTTAGGGTTAAGTTAAATACATAATATTTCTCTGCCGAGCGTATTTATTTAATAAATTTTAATGACATTTATGCTTTATAATTGATTTACGGTTAAAAAGTTGGTACAATAGATATACTATAAATGATTTTACGGTATATATAAAATTACCGTAAATATATAACAGTATCTAAAATAACAGTATTCGAAATAACAATACATTAGATATTGCTGTTTTGTATATGCGTTTAAAAGATAAGGAGGGGTTGTTGCATGATTAGACTGGAAAATCACCTGGGAGTTACAGAAATTTCCCACGACTATTTTGCGAACCTTATAGGTAAAGTATCCTCGGAGTGTTTTGGAGTTTCCGGTATGATGGTTTCCTCCCCGGCACAGGGACTGCGCTCAATGCTGTTTAAAAAAGATGCAATGGATAAGGGCGTGCGTGTACGCAATATCGGAGGAAAGCTTATTGTTGACCTGCATATATCCGTTATGTACGGTGTAAATATTTCAGCTATTGTTAAGAGCATTGTAAACAAGGTTCGCTACACAATAGAGGAGGCAACAGGTCTTTCGGTTTCCAAAGTCAATGTATATGTTGACTCTATGAAAACTGAGTAGCTTAATTTACCCGTAACTAATGAGATAAAAAGGGAGTGTCAAATAAAGTGATTAAAGGTTCAGAGCTCAGGCAGGCGTTTATTTCAGCGTCAAACCACATAGGCAATTTAAGACAGGAAGTTGACGCTTTGAATGTATTCCCGGTGCCTGACGGCGATACCGGAACTAATATGTCCATGACTATTTCCGCTGCCGCAAAGGAGCTTGAAAATAAAGACGATGACTGTTCGGTGGGCGATATAGCGCACACAGCGGCTTCCGCACTGCTAAGAGGAGCAAGAGGTAACTCAGGCGTTATTCTCTCACTTTTGTTCAGAGGCTTTTCAAAAGGTCTTGCAGATAAAAACGAGGCTGACGGCGAAGATATAGCGCTTGCGCTTAGACTCGGTGTAGAGGCAGCATACAAAGCTGTAATGAAACCGACAGAGGGAACAATACTTACAGTTGCAAGAATGGCAGCTGAATCTGCACAGGATTACTGCATAGAAAATCCGAATGCTGACGCTGTTGCAGTGTTTGAAAATATACTCAAGGCAGCAGAGGAAGCTTTGGCACAAACTCCGGAGCTTTTGCCGGTGCTTAAAAAGGCAGGCGTTGTTGACGCAGGCGGAAAAGGCTTTGTTGTCATCATAGAGGGTATGCTCTCCGTACTGCGTGACGGAGTTGTTATAGCTTCAAATGATGCAAAAACAACATCGACAGAGACATTATATAACGACAGAAACGCCGCAGGTGAATATGAGGGTGAAATAACCTTCACATACTGCACAGAGTTTATTGTCCTTAAAAATGACGACGCAGACGACCCGCTCAAGCTCAGAGCATATTTGGAGTCAATAGGCGACTGCGTTGTAGTTGTAGACGACGATGAAATAATAAAAGTACACGTCCATACCGATAACCCGGGAAATGCTTTGCAGGAGGGACTTAAATTCGGTATGCTCACAAAGATGAAGATAGAAAACATGCGCGAACAGCACGCCGCTGCAAATAAGGCTGCAAAAAATGCTCAGAAAGAGACAAATGTGTTCGAGTATGCTCCTGTTGACCCTGAAGTTGAGTACGGATTTGTAGCCGTTGCAGCAGGAGAGGGAATACAGAATCTGTTCAGAGACCTCGGCGTAAACAATATTGTAAGCGGCGGTCAGACAATGAACCCGTCCACCGAGGATATTCTCGAGGCTATCCACGCAACACCTGCAAAGACAGTATTTGTTCTTCCGAACAATAAAAATATCATAATGGCTGCCGAGCAGGCTATAAAGCTTGCCGACAGAAAGGTATGCGTACTTCCTACAAGGACAATACCTCAGGGTGTATGCGCAATGCTCGCGTTTGACCCGGACGCTGACGTTGCAGAAAATCAGCTTAACATGACAAAGGCATTTGACCACGTCAAGACAGGTCAGCTCACATTTGCCGCAAGGGATTCCGAAATTGACGGCAAGCCGATAAAACAGGGCGAGATTATAGCACTTGAAAACGGTAAGCTGACATATTCGGGTAAAGAGCTCAATAAAGTAGCTGTAAAGACAGTTCGCTCCATGACTGATAAGGATACAACCTTTATAACTATCTATTACGGTGAGGACGTAACCGAAGAAACTGCTTTAGAGCTTGAAGAGCTTTTAAAGGCAAAACTTTCCGAAGATATTGAGATAAATGTAATAAACGGCGGACAGCCTGTTTACTATTACATTATTTCAGCTGAATAAATTAAGTGAAAAAGGTATGAGGTAAAATAAACCCATACCTTTTTATTTTAGAAATAAATTAAAACTACAAGTTAAATTGTTATACGCTTGCATGGTGCAGAATGTACAGTGGATAGCTATTATCTGAGTATCAGCCTTTCACTGTAAGAGATTAAATTAAGCAGTAGTTTTAAGTTAAAGGTAAAAAAACGGCTTCTCATTTTAAATGAGAAGCCGTTTTTTTAAAGCGTTTTATTATTTGTATTTAACCTTAGACGGTGTGAAGACCTTTAAAGCGTCCTCATTGTAGGTAACTTCTGTTTCGTTGCCCCACTGCTCGATGAGCTCCATAAACTCATCTCCCTTGAGCTTTGAGAGAATGGAAGCTTTGCTGTTTTCAAACTCTTCTGACTCAGTATCGAGTGCTACACGTTTAGCAACAACAACATAGTTGTCTATCTCAAACATATCGTAGCTGTCTGTATTGATAGCTTTAATGATATCATAGAAGCCCTCAGGGAAAGAGGTTGCATTTTCTTTATAGATTATTGCATCGTGCTCAACGCCTGTATGCTCGTGAACTGTATCGTCCTCGCCTAAATCGGATTTTTCATCCTCAAGGATAAGGTCATAGAAATCATCGCCGGCATTTGCCTTGTCGTAGATGTTCTGTATACGCTCTCTAACTGCTGCCTGATCCTCTTCGGAGAGAAGCTCACCTGAGGAATCAGTAAGTGAAAGTGCATAGAATGTTGTCTTAACATAGTCGTTAAGGTAAGCCTGTTTGAGCTCGTCGTCGGAAACTTCCTTTTCTCCGCCCTCACCGTAGAGTGCGTCGAAGAGGAGACTTGTTTTATATACATTTGTATTTATCAGGTTAAGTGAATCCTGAGAAATGCCGTTGTCCTCATACAGAGAAGAAAGGTACTGCCAGTAGTACTCAGTCTGCTGAGATATTGTGGAGAGGTCATCGGAATTGAGCACAAGGCTGTACTCATCGAATTTCTGCTCAACTGCAAAATACTGTGCAGTTGAAATTTTAGCCTGTTCTGTAATCCAGTCGGAGGCGTTTTTATCCTCAATGGTCTGCTCCAAAACATCTTTTTCTGTATCAGAAACAAGAGTTAAAGCATTTGAATATGCTCCGAGCAAATTCGCCATATAAACTCCCGGTGCTATTTCGAGATCTCCTGATTTAGCCACCCATGTATAGTTCTGAGAGCAGGCGGTAAATCCAACAGCCATAACTGCTGCCATTGCAGCCGAGGCAATTTTTGTTTTAATACTCATTTTGCAAATTTCCTTTCAAGTTTGGGGTTACCTAACAATTATACACACATAATTTGAAAAAGTCTATCGAAAAAAATGTTTTTAAAGGTGATTTTACAAAAATCACACGTTCATCATAGATAAAAGAGCTTCGCGCATTGTCTGTACCGGCAGTTGGTTTGTCGGTATCTTAACTGTAATATACGGTTTTGCCGCAGCGCTCACCATAACACGTCCCTTTAAGTCTGAAGCGAGCTTGCCGGCACGCTTTAAGTCAAGAGTAGTCGGATATATAAATATAGCGTCGCCTTTCTGAGAAATTTCATATATATTAAGCTGAGCCGCAATATTTCTGAGCAGTGCAACATCTATAAGTCCGCGAACAGCAGCAGGCGGCTCTCCGAAACGGTCGATGAGCTCGTCTGTAACGTCCATGGAATCCTCCTCGCTGCGTATGGCGGCTATCTTTTTATAGACGTCAATTCGCTGAGACAGATTATCTATATAATCCTCAGGAATATGTGCGCCTATGCGTATATCGATAAGGCATTCGCGGTTTTCTTCCTGAACGGCTTCTCCCTTTTGCTCCTTTATTGCGTCGGAGAGCATTCTTAAGTACATCTCATATCCGACAGCCTCCATGTGACCGTGCTGCTGTGCGCCGAGAATATTGCCGGCACCGCGTATCTCAAGATCACGCATGGCTATTTTGAATCCAGAGCCGAACGATGTAAACTCTCTTATTGCCGAGAGCCTTTTTGAAGCTATGTCCGTCAGCTCCTTGCCGCGTGTGAATGTAAGGTAAGCAAAGGCGCGGCGGTTTGAACGTCCGACACGTCCGCGAAGCTGATACAGCTGGGAAAGTCCCATTTTGTCGGCGTCCTCTATAATGAGCGTGTTGCAGTTTGATACGTCGACGCCTGTTTCGATTATCGTCGTACATACGAGTATGTCGATCTCATGGTCGACAAGCTGAGTCCATATCTCCGTTAACTTTTCCTCAGGCATTTTTCCGTGAGCTGTGACGACTCTGGCGTCGGGCGCCAATGACTTTATCTTTGCAGCACAGGAGTCTATCGTCTCGACTCTGTTGTGCAGGTAAAATACCTGTCCGGAACGGCGCAGCTCCTTGTGTATGGCTTCACCGATAACGCCCCAATCCTGCTCTATTACATATGTCTGGACAGGGTGGCGGTCAATCGGTGCTTCCTCGATTACGGACATATCTCTGATACCCGACATTGCCATATTGAGCGTTCTCGGAATAGGTGTTGCCGAGAGTGTGAGCACGTCTACCGAGTTTCTCATCTCTTTAAATTTTTCCTTGTGAGCTACACCGAAGCGCTGTTCCTCATCTATTATGCAAAGTCCCAAATCTTTAAATTTAACGTCCTTTTGCACTATTCTGTGCGTTCCGACTATTATGTCTATTTCGCCGCGGGCGAGCTTTCTGAGGATAGCTTCCTGCTGTTTAGGCGTTCTGAAGCGGGAGAGAAGCTCTACCTTTATAGGGAATCCCTCCATGCGCTGTGTAAACGTCCTGTAATGCTGCCATGCCAGAATTGTTGTCGGTACCAAAACGGCGCACTGCTTCGAGTCCATGACGCATTTGAACGCGGCGCGTATGGCAACCTCAGTTTTACCGAAGCCAACGTCTCCGCAGAGCAGTCTGTCCATCGGGCGCACGTTCTCCATGTCGCTCTTTATCTCGTCAATGCACCTTAACTGGTCGTCGGTCTCCTCATAAGGGAAGCGCTCCTCAAAATCTCTCTGCCAGTCGGTGTCCTCTGAGAAAGCAAAGCCCTTTGCGTCCATTCGCTTTGCGTACAGCTTTATGAGCTCCTCAGCCATATCTGCAACGGCCTTTTTGACGCGCTGACGTGTTTTCTGCCATTCAGCGGAATTGAGCTTATTGAGTTTTACCGCCTTGTCCTCCTTAGGTCCTATATATTTAGAGACAAGGTCGAGCTGAGTTACAGGTACAAAGAGTGTATCAGTACCCGCATAGCGTATCTTTATGTAGTCCTTTACTATGCCGTGAATGTCGCGCTTTACTATGCCTTCAAATATACCTATACCGTGTGAGGCGTGGACTATGTGGTCTCCCGGAGTCAAGTCGGACAGAGATTTTATCTCCTCGCCGGCTTTTGATTTTTTGCGCTTTTTAGTGCGCAGAGCCGCAGTTTTGGAGTGGCTTATGAGCGCGAACTTTATTGACGGATATTCAAATCCCGACGATACCGAGCTGTCGAGTATAAAAATCTTTTTGTAGACAAGGCTTTCTATCTCGTGAACATAGTCAGCCGGGTAGCCTTCTTTTCTCAAATCGTCTGCGAGTGCTGTGGCCGAACGCTTTGTGCCCGCCATTACGCCTATGCAGTAGCCCTGCTCAAGATATGAATCCAAATCTTCTTTGAGCATGGCGAGCTCACCGCTCCATGAGGAGAGCTGAATAGCTGTCATGTCGATGAGAGAGCGTACAGGCATATCCGAAATGGTTCGCGCAAATGTATCGGCAACAACTGTGTCGTGCTCGACAAGATATGTAAGATAATCTGTCATATCGGTGGAGAATGTATCGCACCCTTTAAAGAGTATGCCATCCTCAAATAGTATCTTTATATCCTCATTTGTCTGCCATGAGCCGTTTTTCAAAGCCTCTTTCTGCGCGGAAAGCTCGCTTGAAAAGATTATTGCTTCATCGAGATAGTCAGCGAGTGTTTCAGGTTCTGGATATATTAAATTTAAGTATTTGTCGGCACATTCTATTGAAATGCCGTTGGAAAGCTTCTTTATATCAGACGCGATGTGCTCCTTTGCCTTGACTCCCGCTTTGCCCTTTAATTCCGAGGATTTTTTCTCAAGCATTTTTATAAGAGCTTCATTTGACGGGTAGAGTATCTCTTTGGCTGGAGTTATGGTTATTTCGTCTATCGGGTCGGTTCTTCTCTGAGATTCTATGTCAAAATAGGAGATTGTGTCTATTTCGTCGCCCCAAAACTCTATTCTGACAGGCTGTTTGGAGTCAGGGGAGTATATATCGAGTATTCCGCCCCTTATTGAAAACTGCGACACACCCTCAACCTGGTCGGTGCGCTGATAGCCTGAAAAGACTAAAAATTCAGCCAGTTCCGTTAAATCGTACTCCTCTGATACGACAAGTGTTCTTGTGAGTTTTCTGAGTGTTGCTTTAGGAATAGTGTACTGTAAGAGCGCTTCGAGCGAGGTTACAGTTATCTTTTCCTTACTCTCAAGGATATTTGAGAGCACTTTTAGGCGTGCATGTTCATATTCTCTGGAAATACCCTCCGATTCTCTGAAAAAGAAGTCACGCACAGGGTAAAGCGAGGCGTACCCCTGCAAAAATGAGTTTATGTCCTCGCAGAGCCTTGTGGCGGATGGTTCGTCAGGTGTTACAACAAGTATATTTCTGCCTGTTTTGCAGTGTGCGGCGGCTATTACATGCGCCTTGTGTATGTTGGAAAGTCCGGTAAGGTATACCGGGGTGTTTTTTGCGGATATGTCGTTGAGCATTTTTGTATATCCGCTGTGCGTGTCCAAAACATTTTGCAGCATAATCGCCGCACCTCCTCTTTATTTAAGAATATTTACGCAATTTATGAGTTATGACGGTTCATTGCCTCGTCCATTTTGCCGTCGATTATAAGCTCTGCACAGTCGACAGCGGCAGTGAGTGCGTCTTTGAGCTTTAAAGCTTCGTCATCTGTAAATTTTGAGAGCACCCAGTCTGCAAGGTTATATTCAGGGTTTGGTTTTTTGCCGACTCCAAGCTTAATTCTCGGGAAAGTATCCTTTCCTGTCAGATAGATTATATTTTTAAGTCCGTTGTGACCACCGTCACTGCCTTTTCTGCGGCAGCGCAGTTTGCCGACGTCAAGGGAAATGTCGTCGGAGATTACAAGTACATTTTCTATCGGTATTTTGTAAAACTGCATTGCCTCGGTTACCGCCTGACCTGACAGGTTCATATAAGTTGACGGCTTCATCAAGAGAACTCTCTTTGAAGCTATTACAGTATCACAGCACAGAGATTTGAATTTTAGCTTATCAGCTCTGACGGAGTATTTTTGCGCAAGCATGTCCACCGCCATAAAACCAACGTTGTGGCGGGTGTTTTCATATTCCTTTCCCGGGTTTCCGAGACCGACTATAATATATTCGACCGGTCCTGCATATTTTGACGTATTCTGCGATGAAATTTTTGCAAAAAGCGCATCTAATGAATGGGGCATGATAAAAGAAATCTCCTTTGTTTATTGCAGTTTAAAAGGGCGGGACGACAAAAATACGCCCCACCTTAAAAAATAATCTTGATTAGCTTTAATTAGTATTATATAATATTTAAAAGACGAATTCCATAGAAAACAGTGCATCAAATACCGTATAAAGCTAAAATTTTATGTTATGCAGTGTGCTTTTTAAACAAACTGAGCACTTTTGGTGCGAATTATACATGCTTTTTTCTTTTTTGTAAAGGCTTTGGCTAAAAATCACAATTATGTATTGATTTTATTATGAGTATTTGATTGTAAAAAAATTTAGGTTTTTGTCCTTTGTATCTAGTCAATAAGAGATATTTTTGATATAATATACTAAACTGCAATCGGGTCTTCCGCGAAAATGCCCTTTGGGAGTTGTTTTTGTGAGAAGAAATACCCGATATAAAGTCGTGCCAATCTTTTTTAGATGATATTTTCATTTAAAAAAGTGGTATATAGAAAATAGGTTATTAAAACTTTCAGGAGGTAGAATCATAGTGAGTAAAAAATATGTTTACCTGTTCTCTGAAGGAAACGGCAAAATGAGAGAGCTTCTCGGCGGTAAAGGTGCTAACCTTGCTGAGATGACAAAACTCGGTCTTCCGGTTCCACAGGGATTCACAGTTTCCACAGAGGCTTGTACACAGTACTATGAGGACGGTAGAAAAATTAACGATGAGATCCAGGCTGAGATCATGGAGAACATCGTAAAAATGGAAGAGATCACAGGCATGAAATTCGGCGATAAGGAGAACCCACTCCTCGTTTCCGTACGTTCAGGTGCTCGTGCTTCCATGCCAGGTATGATGGACACAATCCTCAACCTCGGTCTTAACGAAGAGGTTGTAGAGGTTCTTGCTAAGAAGTCCGGTAACCCACGTTGGGCTTGGGACTGCTACAGACGTTTCATCCAGATGTATTCCGACGTTGTTATGGAAGTTGGTAAGAAATACTTCGAGGAACTCATCGACGAGATGAAAGAGAAAAAAGGCGTTACTCAGGACGTTGAGCTTACAGCTGAGGATCTCAAAGAGCTCGCTGATCAGTTCAAAGCTGAGTACAAAGCTAAGATCGGTACAGATTTCCCAACTGATCCTAAAGAGCAGCTCATGGGCGCTGTAAAAGCTGTATTCCGTTCTTGGGATAACCCACGTGCTAACTTCTACAGAATGCAGAACGAGATCCCATATTCTTGGGGTACTGCTGTAAACGTACAGATGATGGCATTCGGTAACATGGGTGACACATCCGGTACAGGTGTTGCATTTACTCGTGACCCTGCTACAGGTGAGAAGAAACTCATGGGTGAGTTCCTCATCAACGCTCAGGGTGAGGACGTTGTTGCTGGTGTAAGAACACCTCAGCCAATCTCTCAGCTCAAAGAGGTTATGCCTGAAGTTTACAACCAGTTTGTAGAAATCTGCGGCATTCTTGAGAATCACTACCGTGATATGCAGGATATGGAGTTCACTATCCAGGATAAGAAACTCTACATGCTCCAGACACGTAACGGTAAGAGAACTGCTGCTGCTGCTCTCAAGATCGCTTGCGACCTCGTTGACGAGGGCATGATCTCTGAGGAAGAGGCTATCCTCATGATCGATCCTAAACAGCTTGACGCTCTTCTGCACCCACAGTTCGATGCAAAAGCTCTTAAAGCTGCTAAACCAGTTGCAAACGCTCTTCCTGCTTCCCCAGGTGCTGCTTGCGGTAAAATCGTATTCACAGCTGAGGACGCTGTAAAAGAAGGCGAAAAAGGCGAGAAAATCATTCTTGTTCGTCTTGAGACATCCCCAGAGGACATCGAGGGTATGCACTACGCTCAGGGTATCCTCACAGTTCGTGGTGGTATGACATCTCACGCTGCTGTTGTTGCTCGTGGTATGGGTACATGCTGCGTTTCCGGTTGCGGCGAGATCAAAATGGACGAGGAGAACAAGAAGTTCGAACTCGCAGGCAGAACTTATGTTGAGGGCGACTACATTTCTCTCGACGGTTCTACAGGTAACATCTACGGCGAGGCTATCCCAACAGTTCCTGCTTCTATCAGCGGTGACTTTGAGAGAATTATGGAGCTCGCTGACAAATACAGAACACTTAAAGTTCGCACAAATGCTGATACTCCTAAGGATGCTAAACAGGCTGTAAGCTTCGGCGCTCAGGGTATCGGTCTTTGCCGTACAGAGCACATGTTCTTCGAGGCTGACAGAATTGCTGCTATCCGTGAGATGATCTGCTCTGATACAGTTGAGCAGCGTGAGAAAGCTCTTGCTAAGCTTGAGCCAATGCAGCAGGGCGACTTCGAGAAGATCTATGAGGTTCTCGAGGGCAAACCTGTTACAATCCGTTTCCTCGATCCTCCGCTCCACGAGTTCGTTCCAACAGAGGAGAAGGACATCGAGCTGCTTGCTAAGACACAGGGCAAAACAGTTGAAGAGATCAAAGCTATCATTGCTTCTCTCCACGAGTTCAACCCAATGATGGGTCACCGTGGATGCCGTCTTGCTGTAACATATCCTGAGATTGCTGCTATGCAGACAGAGGCTGTTATCAAGGCTGCTATCAACGTAAATAAAGCACACCCTGATTTCAACATTGTTCCTGAGATCATGATCCCACTCGTAGGTGAGGTTAAAGAGCTCAAGTTCGTTAAAGATGTTGTTACAAAGAAAGCTGACGAGATCATCGCTGCTTCCGGCATCAAGATGGACTACAAAGTTGGTACAATGATCGAGATCCCACGTGCTGCTCTTACAGCTGATGAGATTGCTAAAGAGGCTGACTTCTTCAGCTTCGGTACAAACGACCTTACTCAGATGACATTCGGCTTCAGCCGTGACGATGCTGGTAAGTTCCTCAACGCTTACTATGAGAACAAGATCTATGAGAACGATCCGTTCGCAAGACTTGACCAGAACGGCGTAGGTAAACTCGTTGCTATGGCTGCTAAGCTCGGCCGTGAGAGCAATCCTGACATTCACCTCGGTATCTGCGGTGAGCACGGCGGTGACCCGTCATCTGTCGAGTTCTGCCACAGAACAGGTCTTGATTATGTTTCCTGTTCTCCATTCCGTGTGCCGATAGCTAGACTTGCTGCTGCACAGGCTGCAATTAAAGATAAGAAATAATCTGATTTCTTAAAGTTATAAGTATAAGAAAAATCTCCCTGTTGAAAAACAACAGGGAGATTTTTTGATATATTTTGTATATATATTTTATGCATATTGTAAAAATATATTTTAATGTGCGGAAATTTTTATTTTTTGTTGCATTAACTGTTTTGGGCTGTTATTATTTAGATGAATTGGATATTATGCAATATCCAAAATACAGTGAGGTATATTGTGTACTTTGAGAGGTAATGTTTTGGGAGGAATGTTTATGTTTAGGAAAAGGGTGCTTTGTGCGTTAACGGCACTTCTTATGCTTACTTTATTGTTACCGAATGCTGTGTTTGCGTTGCAGGCCGGTATCTTGGATTCCTCTGCGCTGATATCAGCTATTGAAAATGCTGAGGACGGAAAAAAGACAGTTGTTCAAATAGGTGCGAATATGCAGCTGACGGAAACGATTTTAATCGGCGAAAATAAAAATATCGTGCTGGACTTGAACGGAAAAACTATTACGGTATCTGATAATTTTACCGGACGTCCGTTTACAAATTACGGCACGCTTGAAGTTGTCGGAAACGGTACGGTAGATACTTCCGCATCTCAAACCGCATACGGCACTTTTGACAATTACGGAAGTCTTTATATTCAAAACGGCGTATACAGAGGATATACATTTGCGGGAGGCTCTGTTGTAAA
The DNA here is from genome assembly GCA_944387335.1 of uncultured Clostridia bacterium. Taxonomy (GTDB): domain Bacteria; phylum Bacillota; class Clostridia; order Oscillospirales; family Ruminococcaceae; genus CALXEM01. The sequence continues at coordinate 76,293 of CALXEM010000069.1, forward strand.
AAACCGTCCGGAATCTTACTGTGAAATTTACAGCGGAGAATTTTACGGCACCGGCTCATCGGTGTACAATGAAGGTATAACAAAAATTTACGGCGGCCTGTTTGACGGCAGAAGCTGTTCGTCATGCAGCTCTAACTGGGGATATACAATTCAAAGCCATTGGAACAATAAGAACGCCGAAAAGCCTGAGCTTTATTTCTACGATGGTACTGTTATAGGCGTTCAGGGTGCTTTTTCAACATCAGCCGGATATTCCGAAATCCACAACGGCAAATTTGAAACAGTCGGATGTGATGTGCACGGAGTAAATTCAGCGTGGTATGCCCTGTATGTTGCAGGCGAATCCGGAGAGGTAGAAACTCATGTTTACGGAGGCACTTTCAAATCAGCTTCCAAATACGCCATGTTAATCGGAAATAAGAATGACGGCGGAGAAAAACTGCAAGCGTTTGTTTATATACACGGAGGAAACTTTACATCAGGTCGTTCCGACTATGCTGTGGGAGAAGACTATCCTTTGGGTAGCGTTGAAATAACGGGAGGAAGCTTTTTTCTCAATGATAATTCCGTATCTGATGTAACCGAATTTGTCAAGGAAGGCTATTTCCAGAACAGCGAAGGAGAAGTACTGCACAATCACAAGGCATATGCAGTTAAAACGGAGAAAAACCCCGCTTCATGTACGGAGGACGGAAATATTGAATACTGGTACTGCGGAGAGTGCGATGAGTATTTTAAGGACGCTGAGTGCACATTGGAGATAACAAAGCAGGAAACGGTAATTCCGAAAACAGGGCACAAAACCGTGCTTGTGAATAAAGCGGACGCATCGTGCAGCGCCGACGGATACACAGGCGATGTTGTATGCGCTGAATGTAATACCGTAATTGAAAAGGGAAGTGTAATCCCTAAAACTCAGCACACATTTGAGAACGGCGTATGTACCGTATGCGGTTACAGCGTAAATGTAGAAGTGCCTGAAATTGATACGAATAAGCCTGACGACAAGGTGAGCGTCGGCGTATCCGGGGAAAATGCCGGCAGCTTGTCAAATGAGATTGTTGAACTTATTCAAACCGCGGAATCGAACGGCCAGACATCAGCTGTTTCGGAGGAAACCTTTGAGGCTGTCAAAAATGCCGTTGACAGCGGAAAGGAGATAACTGCGGTTGTTGATATTGACGCCGAACATGAGCCGGACGGCAGCGATGTAAAGCTCATCGAAAATGTTCTGTCGTCGCTTAATATAAACGGAGTAATTTCAAACTATCTTGATATTTCCATAGTTCTGAAGGCGGACGGGGAAACTGTCGGAACGCTCAATGAGCTGAAAAACGAGATGGAGTTTACCATTGCAATACCTCAGTCGCTTATAAAGGACTCAAGAGAGTTTTTTATAGTGAGAGTTCACAACGGTACGGCGGAGAAGCTGGAGTGCGTCGTCAATGATAACAACACGCTGACTTTCAAAACAGATAAGTTTTCAACCTATGCTTTGGGCTATGAGGACAAAAGTCAGGATTCTCAGGACGATGCAATAAACCCTGATGACACCTTAAAGCCGGATGATGAGGAAAATTCCGGTGCACCGTCTGACAACGGCGATACGGCAGAACCTGACGGCGCGCAGAAGCCGGACGGAACAGCTCCTCAGACCGGCTATGGCAACGGTATCACGGCATATGTATTTCTTATGCTTATCTGCTCGGCTGCCGCTTTGCTTTTCGCTGTACGCGGCAAAGGCGTGAGCAAAAGTAAATAATCTATTATAGCCTGACATTGTGCTCCATGCGGTTTTCAAAGCAGTAATTTCATGCTTTACATAAAATTAACCGTATTGCGGCAGCGGAGTAAACAATGTATATGATAAACTAAATATGTAAATTTAACAGAGGTGAGTTTATATATGATGTTTATCTTCAGATTATTAAAAAACTCAATTTTAATGTGGAACCTTTATGGGGACATGAGCTGTCATAATATTAACCGATCGGATATATGATGATGTAAGAGATATTTTCATCATCATATTATTCGGTCGGCTTTTTTATATCCGAAAGGAGAGGTTTGTAATGCTTCCGTGTAAATCAAAATGTAGTAACTATTTTGAAGGCTGTCACAAATCATGTATGCGCTGGAATTTGATTTCAAAGGAAAATCAAATGGATTTGAAGCGTAAAAAGGAATATCTGCTATACCATAATGAGCGCTGTGCACAGGTTGTGCGTCAATGCTATCAGATTGTGCCTCACCTTACATATCGATAAAATAAAGTGTTTAATATTAAAAATATAGACTTTTGATTTTTATAATCAAAAGTCTATATTTTTTGCAGTAATATAAGGGAAAAATTACACTTTATATATAGGAGAAAAGATTTAATTTTTATTGAAAGGCAGGGTTAGGATATGTTAAAGAAGAATAAAGTAAACAGGACGGTTAAAATTTTATCAGTGGTAATTTTAGTGTGTGTTGCTGTATGTGTGGCGATATTCATTAAAAAAATAAGCGACGGTAAATCTGTAGAAAACACTGAAATGAAATTGACAGAAAACGGTATAGTAATCCCGAATGCTGATATTCCAATGTCCGAAAATGAAACAGTAGATATGATTGCGTTTTTCATATATCAGGGAAGACGTTATGTGCAGTGCGAAACTCTATCCGACAACGGAGAAATTGTAGGTGAATACCTAGGAAGTTCAAACGGCAGGATAGACGAATCGACTCAGAAGGACAGCAATGTCGATTTTGTGGGTAACGTAAAGGGAGATATTTATTCTGTAAAGGGATATGACGTTGAGGACATGCTGTGTATGTACGATTACGGAGACGTAAATATAACTACGTATGTTGTGAACGACGGCATTACGTTGAAATACGGAAGTGACATATTTGACGGTATTTTTAAAGTGAGTGAAAATTGTGCCAGTGTCGACTATGAGACAAGTGCTTCGCGAACAAGTCAGAGCGGAAATATATACAGGTTTAAGGATACATCTGACAAAGTTCTTACTAAATTTATAGATGAAGTGAAAAATGCGGAGCTTATGATTATTGACGATGTATTTGAGAATGATGATAAACCTGATATATACGATACTGAGCAGTATAATATATATTTCGGGCTTAATAACGGCATGACGGTTCATTTGATTGTGTGCAACGAAGGATATGTATACTTTTATAATTTTTACAATATATGCTTAAAAGTATCGGATGAGTGTTTTGAAAATCTAATTTATGATTTAAACAGAAATACAGGTGCTGAATTGATGAAAAAGTGATTTTTGCTTTTACTATAAAGAGTGATTTATGAGTATTTTACATTAAAGTGTAAAATAGCTTACAAGAGATGTGTTAAATTTTTATCATAAAATTTAAGCTATAGTGAAATTGCTAAAAGAAATATTCATAGTAATAAAAAATTGGCAAAGTAATGCATAAAAAAGGAAAGCTTTTATTTGTTAAAAGTGCTGATTTTTTTAAATTTTCAGAAAAAATTAAAATAAAATTGCACAGAGGTTAGTTTAAAGCTTGACATTTCATTCACAAATGGTATTATAAAGTTGTTAGTTTCATTACTATGAACATAGGAGGAGAAAAAATGAGCACAGAAGTTAAGACTAACGAAACTGCTGCTAAAGAAGAAGTAAGAGAAGTTAAAGCAGTTTCAGTAGAAACCTTTGTCGTACTCGCAGGCTTCATTGTATTGTTCGCTTACTTTGGAATCGTAATGGGTGTAGACAAACTTTTCAGCATTGCTATGAAAACAGGATTTGATGTACTTATCAATACATCGTTCTACATCATGGCTGTTGCAATCCTTGCAGGAGCTGCATCTGCAATAATGTCAGAGTTCGGTATTATTGCTCTTATCAACAAGATTATTGCTCCTGTAATGCGTCCGCTCTTCGGACTTCCAGGTGCGGCTGCACTCGGCGCTGTAACAACTTACATCTCCGATAACCCGGGAATTCTTCCGCTTGCACAGGACGAAGGATTTGACAAATACTTTACAAAAGCAGAAAAAGCTACATACGTAAACCTCGGTACAACATTTGGTATGGGTCTTATCGTTACAGCTTACATGCTCAGCCTTGGTTCTGAGTATTTCTCAGCTGTACTTATAGGAAACATCGGCGCTGTTATCGGTGGTATCGTTTCCGTAAGACTTATGCTTATGGTAGGTAAAAAGTACTACAAAGAGGACAAAAAATATCGCATTAAGTTCGATAAGTCCACACACGTTGAGACAAGAAAGATCAGAAGCGGCGGTAAATTTGAGCGTCTTATGTCTTCTATGATGGACGGAGCTCGTTCCGGTGTATCTCTCGGTCTTGCTTGTGCTTCCGGTACTGTTCTTATCTGTACTGTTGTTATGATGCTCACATTCGGACCTTCCGGAGAAAACGGTAAGTACCTCGGCGTTGCTTACGAGGGTACAAAACTTCTCCCAACAATAGGTTCTTACTTCACACCTGTTGCTAACTTCCTGTGGGGCTTCCAGAACTCTGAGCTGCTCGCTTATCCATTCACAGCTCTCGGTGCTGTTGGTTCCGCTATGGGTCTTACAGAAGGCTTTATCAAACAGGGCCTTGCAACTCCAAATACAGTTGCTGCATTCACAGGTATGGGTATCTGCTGGAGCGGATTCTTGAGCACACACATCGGTATGCTCGGCGCTCTCAAACAGGATCACTTCACAAAACAGGCTATACTCTGCCAGCTTCTCGGCGGTGTTGCCGCAGGTGTTGCTGCAAACTACATCTTCAAACTTGTTGAGCTGATATTCTAATTTTAAATCTTTATAAAAAATTAAGGGGAGTGTTTACTACTCCCCTTAAATAAAGATTTGACTTTATAACTTATTTTTTACCGATAAAATCGGGTTCGGTGAATTAACCGTAAGAATTCTTGTGATTTTGTTTGTTGGGTTATGCCAGTTGTGGTATTTATCAGAATGAACGGTGATACAGTCGCCCGGATATAAATCATATTCGTCGTCTTCTATATCAACTGTTAAAATTCCCTCCAAAACATAGACGAATTCAACACCCTCGTGCTTATATATTCCGGTGTGCATATCTTCACTTGATTTATTCGGAAGAAGCACATACTCTCTCGGTAAAAAATCAAGCTCACCACTTTCGTTCGTCAGTATATATTCGTTCATGTGTTCACTTATTATATTGACACTTTTTTCAAAGCTTCTGATAAGCGGTTTGTTTACGTTTTTGTCAGCCTTGTCAAAAAAGACGCTTATGTCTACATTCAGCGCGTCAGACAATAGAGAGAGAGAATCTATCGCTATTGTGGAAAGGCCGCGCTCAAGCTGAGAGAGAAACCCAACTGATAACCCGCTTTGCTCACTTAACTGCTTTAAAGTTATTTTCTGAGAATTTCGCAGTTCCTTAACTTTTGCTCCGATGTTAGAGGATATTGACATTATTTATCGCCCTTTCTGTTAAAATACATATAGTATAGTGCCTTAAATGTAATATGTCAATAAATTAACACTTTAATATATACAGTTAAAATAAGTTTAATTTGTATTTATATTTTTCTTTTGGCAGAACCGTTGCCGTATTATGACGGCAAATTAAGAAGGAATGACTTAATATGAAAATCCCATACGTTATAAATATCCAGAAATACTCCGTACATGACGGAGACGGTATAAGAACAACAATTTTCTTTAAAGGCTGTATGCTCAACTGCTGGTGGTGCCATAACCCTGAAAGCCAGAGATATACGCCTGAGGTTATGTTTGACAGAGATAAATGTACCGGCTGTAGTCTGTGTGCAAAGGCATGTACACATGATGCAATATCCATATCAAATCAGGGTAAAGCCGTTACCGATACATCAAAATGTGTACTGTGCGGAGATTGCCTTGAATACTGTCCGCAGAATAACCGAAATATTGTCGGTAAACAGTATACAGTAAAAGAGCTTGTTAAAATCGTTCAGAGAGATGAAAGATTTTACGAGGACTCCAACGGCGGTGTTACACTTTCCGGTGGAGAAATAATGAGTCAGGATATGGACTATGTACTCGAGCTTTTAAGAGAGCTCAAAGACAGAGATTACAACGTGGCGATAGATACCTGTGGTTATGCACCTTTGGAAAACTATAAACGCGTTTTGCCGTATGTAGACACATTCCTGTATGATATTAAGACATTGGACGATGAAAAACATAAAAAATATATGGGACAGTCCAATGAGAAAA